>NZ_JAGUUD010000059.1:0-51967 GCF_020177535.1 Paraburkholderia sp. XV
GGTGCCGCCCCGCACAGGGGCGACGCCTGAAGCGAGATAACAATTCGCGGATGCCCGCGAAAAGGCCAAAACACCGAACGTCGACGCGTGAAGCAAGCTAACGAATCGCGGACACCAGCGAAAGCGAAAGCACAAGCAAACCACCCCACGTCGCAGACATAAAAAAGCCCGCTTACGCGGGCATTCCCTGATCAGTCGGCATCTGCCGACAGACAAAGACAACGACAAAATCAAAAACAAACCTCACACCACCCCAGCATCATGCGCCTGCACATCCGCGTGATAACTCGAGCGCACCATTGCGCCAACAGCCGCATGCGTGAACCCCATCTTGTACGCTTCTTCCTCGTACATCTTGAATGTATCCGGGTGCACATACGCCCGCACGGGCAAATGGTGTTCCGAAGGCTGCAGATACTGCCCAATCGTCAACATATCGACGTTGTGCTCGCGCAGATCGCGCATCACCTGCAAGATTTCTTCTTCCGTTTCGCCCAGGCCAACCATCAAACCAGATTTCGTCGCGACGTCCGGATGCAGCGCCTTGAAGTCCTTCAGCAGCTTCAGCGAATGCGCATAATCCGACCCGGGGCGCGCTTCCTTGTACAGACGCGGCACCGTTTCGAGGTTGTGGTTCATCACATCGGGCGGCGCCGCGTTCAGGATGCCGATTGCACGATCAAGACGGCCACGGAAATCCGGCGTCAGGATTTCAATGCGCGTCTCCGGCGACAGCTCGCGCGTCTTCGCGATGCACTCGACAAAGTGCGCCGCGCCGCCATCACGCAGATCGTCGCGATCGACGCTCGTAATCACGACATACTTCAGCTTCAGCGCGGCGATCGTGCGCGCAAGGTTCAGCGGCTCTTCCGGATCGAGCGGGTCGGGACGGCCATGACCGACGTCGCAGAACGGGCAGCGGCGCGTGCACTTGTCGCCCATGATCATGAACGTCGCAGTGCCCTTGCCGAAGCATTCGCCGATGTTCGGGCAGCTCGCTTCCTCGCACACCGTGTGCAGGTTGTGCTCGCGCAGAATCTGCTTGATCTCGTAGAAACGCGAACTGCCCGTCGCCGCCTTCACGCGAATCCAGTCGGGCTTCTTCAGTTTTTCGATCGGAACGATCTTGATCGGAATGCGCGCGGTCTTGGCTTGCGCCTTCTGCTTGGCGGTCGCATCGTAGGGCGCCGCAGCAGCGGCGTTGACAGGACTCGAGGCTGCGGGATTCGCGGTAACGTCAGTCATTCGTTCGTTCCAGTCAGGCGGTGATGGCACCGGCCTGCGGTAGGCCGACGGCTGCGGGGACGCCGTCGATGTTGGCGATGAGGCTTGCTGCAAGGGTTCGGGCTACGTCGTCCCAGCCGGCGGCGACGCCGAGCGTCGCCATATCGACTGTTTCGAGCCCCGCGTAACCGCACGGGTTGATCGCGAGAAACGGCTGCAGGTCCATTTCCACGTTGAGGCTGACGCCGTGATAGCTGCACCCGCTACGGATCTTGAGGCCCAGCGCGGCGATCTTCGCGCCGACATGCAGCCCGGCGTTCGGCTGCTCAGGCGCGACATAGATGCCCGGCGCACCCGCCTTGCGTTCACCGACGAGATTATACGCCGCGAGTGTGTCAATCACGGCCTGCTCGATCCGCGTCACCAGCTCGCGCACCATCAGCTTGCGACGGCGCAAGTCGAGCAGCAGATACGCGACCACCTGGCCGGGGCCGTGATACGTGATCTGCCCCCCACGATCGACCTTGACGAGCGGAATGCGGCTATCGGCAGTGAGCAGATGGGCGGGGTCGCCGGCCTGGCCGAGCGTGAAAACGGGCGGATGTTCGACGAGCCAGATTTCGTCGGATGTTTCGGCGGTGCGCGAATCGGTGAACGCGCGCATCGCGTCGAAGCTGGCCTGATAGTCTTCCGAGCCGCGCCAGCGCACGATCACCGGCTGTGCGGCACGACTTTGCGGCGCAGCGTCCGACGCAACGGCGTCAGGCTGGATGGAACTCGAAGACACGGGGGACGGTGAAACCGGCGTGGCACACATGATTCCGGCAGTTTACCGAAATCCCGCGTGCCTCGCCGACCACGCGGGCAATAACTGGGATCAGGAGCCGTGATCAGACCGTGCGCCATCCGGAGCGCAGCCACGCGCCAACGCGTTCGCTGGCGCGCGCGGCCCAGTTGAGCGCCTTTTGTTCCGGCCGCGTCGGCACGTAAAACGCCACCCGCGCCTGCGTGCCGCGCTCGACGGACAGCCACAGCCGCTCGCCGCGCCGCAGACGCAGCGTCTTACCCGGCTCGAGCCAGTAATCTTCGACGTCGTCGCTGCGGGTCACCCACACCGCGCCGCCTGAAACGGCCAGGCGCGTGCTGCGCGTGATCTTCATCGGAACGGTTTCACCAGCTACGATTTCAAACGTGATGCTAGAGGAAATTTCTCGCATGATGGGCCTCGCCAAAAATCGTTTCATGGCTACAATCCTATATGCGACAAGGGTTTACGCCAAACGATCAATTTTCACCCTTATGTGAGAAAAATTGCGATGGACCTCCGCCAGCTGCCCGCCCTGAATGCGATCAAGGCCTTTGAGGCCGCCGCCCGTCACGAGAGCTTTTCGCGCGCCGCCGACGAGTTGTACGTCACGCACGGCGCCGTCAGCCATCAGATTCGCGCGCTCGAAGAAGAACTGGGCGTGAAGCTTTTCGCCCGCGACGGCAAGCGCGTGCGGCTCACCGATGTCGGCCGCCGCTATGCCGCGCAGGTGCGCACGGCGCTGATCTCGCTGGCGGAAGCGACGCGCGAGATTCGCGCCGGCGACCGCGACCGGCGGCTGGTCGTGTCGATGCTGTCGTCGTTTGCGGCACGCTGGGTGACGCCGCGCATCGGCAGCTTCATCGAGGCGAATCCGCAATGGGATCTCGAACTGCTGTCGACCAACGCGCTCACCGATTTCGCCCGCGACGACGTCGATTGCGCGATCCGGTTCGGCTACGGTGACTATCCGGGGCTGCACGCCGAACTACTGCTCGAAGAGGTGTTCTTTCCGGCCTGCTCGCCGACCTTCAACGGCGGCAATCTGCCGAAAGTGCCCACCGACCTCGCCAACGTGCCGCTGCTGCGCTCCGACGACGAGCTATGGCGTCCGTGGTTCGACGCGGCCGGCCTCACCGACTGGCCGGAGCCGAAGCGCGGCGTGCTGTATCAGGATTCATCGAACCTGCTGCAGGCCGCCAGCGACGGCCAGGGCGTCGCGCTGACGCGTCGCTCGCTGGCGATGCACGAAGTCGCGGCGGGCCGCCTCGTGCGGCTATTCGACATCGACGGGCCGAGCCCGTGGCAATACTTCTTCATCTGCACGCCGCAGATGCTGCAAACGGCGCGCGTGAAGGCGTTCCGCGACTGGGTGTTCGACGAAGTCGGGCGCTTCAGGCAACTGTTCGAGAGCGCGTGTAGCGAGAGCGCGAAGCGCGCGAGGCCGGATAAAACGCAGGGAAAAAGAGAGACACAAGCTGAGCCGAACGCGTTGCACGTCCGGAATCCGGCGGCGCAGGCGGAACGCTGAAGCGCTGCCGCCCGCTCACCGGCCCAACAATTACAGCACAACCTTCACCATCGGATGCCCGGTCAGCGCCCGGTAGATATCGTCCAGATGCTCGCGATTCAGCGCGCGCACCGTCACCGTCAGGCCGGTGTAGTTACCGCCGCTAGACGGCCGCACTTCGACACGCGCCGCATCGAAACCGCCATCGAACCGGCGGATCACCTCGACGATGGTTGTCTGGAATTCCGGGTGCGACTTGCCCATCACCTTGATGGGGAAATCGCACGGAAAATCTATCAATGATTCGTTCACGGCATTCATCCTCGACTCCTTCATTCACCGCACGCAATCACCGTATATGACTGCGTGCGGCGAAAAAGCAAGCCGCAGGTTTTCTTCTTGTCTACGGCTTACTTCTTCTTGTTGAACATCAGCATCATCGAATCCCACACGCGGCCGACAATGCCAGCCTGCGGCACCGCCTGCAGCGCCACGAGCGGCACCTGCGCGAGCGTCTTGCCGTCGGCGACGAACTTCACCGTGCCGACCTGCTGACCTTCGGCGATCGGCGCGATCAGCGGATCGACGTGCTCGACCTGCGGCTTGGCCTTGTCGGCCATGCCCTTCGGCAGCGTGATGTACTGGTCCGTCTTGACGCCCAGCTTCACGGTATCCTGCGAGCCCTTGTAGACACGCGGCGTCTCGACCACCTGATTCGCCTTGTACAGGCGCACCGCGTCGTATGCGGAATAGCCGTAGTTGAGCATCTTCAGGCTGTCCTGCACGCGGTCGTGCTCTTTCTGCTCGCCCATCATCACCGTCACCAGACGGCGCGACGCATCGGGCACGCCCGGCAGCGGACGCTTCGCGCTCGCGATCAGGCAGTAGCCGGCCGCTTGCGTATGACCCGTCTTGAGGCCGTCGACGGTCGGGTCGATCCACAGCAGACGGTTGCGGTTCGGCTGCTTGATCTTGTTATACGTGAATTCCTTGACCGAGAAGATGTTGTAGTAATCCGGATAGTCGCGGATCAGGCGCGCCGACAGAATGGCAAGGTCGCCCGCCGTCGTGTAGTGCTGCGCGTCGGGCATGCCGTTCACGTCGGCGAAGTGCGTGTTCTTCATGCCGAGCTTTTGCGCTTCCGCGTTCATCATGTTGACGAACTGCGCCTCGCTGCCGCCGACCAGCTCAGCCAGCGCGATAGCGGCGTCGTTGCCCGACTGGATGATCATCCCGTAGACGAGATCGTGCACCGTGACGGGCTTGTTCGCCTCGATGAACATGCGCGATTCGTCGTTCTTCACGCGCCGCACAGCCTCGCTCGGATTGACCGACTGGTCCATCGTGATCTTCTTGGTCTGCAGCGCCTCGAACGTGAGGTATGCGGTCATCAGCTTGGTCAGCGACGCCGGCTCGACGCGTTCATCCGGATTGCCCGATGCGAGCACCTGGTTGCTGGTTGCGTCGACGAGCACCCACGAGCGCGCGTTCACGCCCGGCGGCGGCACCTGCGCGAACGCCGTGCCGGCGATCAGCGCGGCAGGCAGCGCAAGACCCAGCGCCAGCTTGCTGGCGGCGGATTGCGGAACGAAAGAAACAAGGCTGGGGAGGCTGAAAGAGCCGGGATTCGAAAAGCGCATAGGATCGATTCGGGCAGAAATGGGCTGGTGCGCAGGATGCGCAGTTCGGATGATTCGCGTGATGCCGGACTGGCAGTCACCGCCGCGCGCGAGTGTCATAAGCGGTACAAGTGACCTGAATGACATAAACGCGGCACGGCGTGGTTTTGACTGCTCGTCAGACTGTCTGTCACGCGGTCGGTTCGCGCAGCGCGCCTCGCATCTCGCGCCGAATCCGCTGCCATGAACTCACGAGCGAGGCGATTCGATCCACCAGACGGGCAATGCTGCGCCCAAAAAAGAGCGCTCATTATACGCGCCGCCGCCTGACAATTTGCCGTACATCATGGAGTTTTCCCGCATTTTTCGCGGGTTTTTACAACATCGGCGGCACGCGGCCGCCGATGTTTTCGTGATACGCCTGCGCCGTGAAATCAGCGCCACGCGTCGACGATGATGCGCTTGAGGATATGCAGCTTGCGATGCAGGAAATGCTCCGCGCCCGGAATCACCACGACGGGCAGTTCCTGCGGCTGCGCCCAGTCGAAAACCGACTGGATGGGCACGGTATCGTCGGTTTCGCCGTGAATCACGAGCGTGTTTTCGGGCACGGGCGCGACCTCCCAGCGGCTCGCCGCCGTGCCGACGAACACCATCCGCTCGATCTCCTGCCCTTCTTCACGCAGCCGCGCGGCAACGTGCGAGAGAACGAACGTGCCGAACGAAAAGCCCGCGAGCACGAGCGGCAGATCGGCGTGGCCCGGCTGCTCACGCATGTGGTCGAGCACCGCGCGCAAATCGTCCCGTTCACCGATACCGGCGTCGTGCGTGCCTTGCGTTTCACCGACACCGCGGAAATTCGAGCGATAGGTGATGTAGTTCAGCTGCACCAGCGTGCGCGCGAGCGTCTGCGCGACCTTGTTGTCCATCGTGCCGCCGAACAGCGGATGCGGATGCGCGACCAGCGCGATGCCGCGCGGCGCGGCGCCGCCGTCGCGGCTGGCGTCGGGCGCATCGACGGCGACTTCGATCTTGCCCACCGGGCCGTCGATCAGATATTTCTTCGTGTGTACGTTCATCTTGTGTGGACGAGTGACGCGGTTGAAACGCTACGGATCAGCGGTCGATCAGCAGGCGCTCGACAATCTTGCCGTTGGCGAGATGCGAATCGACGATCTCGTCGATATCGCTCTTGTCGACGTACGTGTACCAGACGCCTTCCGGATACACGACGACCGTCGGCCCTTCCTCGCAGCGGTCGAGACACCCCGACTTGTTGATGCGCACCTGGCCGGGACCGGCAAGGCCGAGCTGTTTCACGCGTTTCTTCGCGTATTCCTGCATTTCCTGCGCGCCGCAGTTCGCGCAGCTCGGACGCGTTGCGCCCGGTTCGCGCTGATTCAGACAGAAAAAGACGTGATACTTGAAGAAGGAATCCATGGTGGCCGACGTGTGAGGTGCGTGGACGAAGCGCTGCGCATGCGTGACGCGGCTCGTCGTAAGCGGAGATAAGAGGTCCCGTCGATTATAACGACGGGGATCGAACATCGCAGATTGCCGCAGGCGTCGATCGCGCCGATGGCGCCGTCGCACCGGCAGCGACCCGGCATGCATGCCTGCTACGCGCGCGAGCCGCGCCGCTTCGACAGCAATGCGCGTTCCGCCGACAACCCTACCCAAACAAGCGCCGCATACGGCCACATCCACGCGAGCCAGCGCGCGAGGCCATTGAAATGCAGATAGCGGCCTTGCCGCCAGTCGGCGAGCACGACGTCGAAATACGGGTTCACGGGCAGCAGATTGACGAACACCAGCGAAACGCCGAGCGCGATCGCCGCGAGCGCGACGCGCGAACTGCGCGGCAGCATGAGCGTCAGCAGCATCGCAATGAAACCGCCAGCGAGACCGATCAGCGCGCCCGGCGTCGCCCAGTTGAACGCGAGGCCCGATTGCGATTGCAGAAACGTCGCGCCCGCCTTGACGGCGAGCGTCGCCACGACGAACGCGATCAGAAGGCGCACGCGCGGCGCGCGCTCGCGCATCGGCAGCGAGGCGAGCGCGCCTGCCGCCAGCAGATTGAGCGCGGTGATGATGGCTTCCCACGCATCGTCGGGCATCCACGCGGCGACGAGCGCAGGCCATGCCGGCACGTGCCATGCGGCGGGCGCCCAGGCGAGCAGCGCATCCTGCATCGAGGCGTCGGAGCGCAGCCACAGCTCGCGCGGCCACGAGCCCAGCCCGAGCAACAGCGGCGCCGGGTACATCGTCGCGACCGGCCACAAAGCCGCCAGCCCGATCACGGCCGTGCTGTCGCGCTCGAACCACAGGAAGCGCATTCGCCGCAGCATGCCGCGGTCGAGCAGCGCGCCCGTCAACGGCGACATCAGCGTCGCGCCGAGCAGCGCGCCCAGCGCGTTCGCGGCGAGATCGAGATTGGACGCGACGCGCGTCGGCAGCCAGGTTTGCACGGCTTCCATCAAGCCCGACAGCAGCGTGCCGAGCCCGAATGCGAACGCCACGGCAGCCGCGCCGCGCCAGCGCGGATAGACGGCGAGCACCACCAGCGCGCCGAACGGCATATAGCCGAGCACGTTCGTGACGACATCGAAGGCCGTCAGATACTGCGGGAAAGGATCGAGGAGATAGTCGAGCGGGCCGATGCCGAGCGAGCGCCAGCCATAGAACGGATACCACGACCCGTAGACGATCAGCGCCGCATACAGCAGCAGCGCCTGCCTCGCAAACGCCGATGGCCGCCGCTGCCACGGCTTGTCAGCCATCCAGCGCTCCCGTGACCGCGCGACAACGCGTCATTGCTGCGCGACGAGCGCCTGCACGCCGAGCCAGGCGGAAATCTGCGCGACGAGGTCGTCGGTGGCTGCAGCGAGCGCGCGCGCACCGCCTGCGGCGTCGGCGGAACTCGCGGGCGCGCGGGCCATGAAGGTGCGCTGCCCGACCACCTTGCCGTCGACGAACAGCGTCGTGCGCGCGGTGACGGAGCCGTGGCTCTCGGACTGGCCGTCGAAGTCCTGCTCGAACTCGTCGAGGTCCACCTTCAGCACGGGCGCGCGCACGCCGTCGCCACCCGTGAGCACCGTGCCGCGCGACGACAGCGCATTGCGCAGGCGCTGCGTGACGAGTTGCGCGGGCGGCATCGTCCAGTGGCTGTTCGCGTACGAGGCCGTCTGCTGGGAGTCCGAATAGCTCATGCGATAGATCAGCTTGTCGGAATCGAGCGTGGCCGGCGCGGTGACCTCGAGCACCTTGATGGCCGGCATCGTGCCCGTGCTGCCCGGCAGCGGGGCCGGGCCGAGGTCGTAGCGGATATCGGAGAGCGCGGCGGGATTGCCCGCGCAGCCGGCCAGCGCGCCGAGCAGGAGGAGCACCGCAGCGAGCGCGGCGCGCGAGGTGAAGAGACGGTTGATCGAGCGTGACATGCTGTGTTTCCTTTGAAATTCATTTGGCCGCGTGGCCCGCGGGCCACACGAAGCCCGGTTCGCCGGGACCGGGCGCCGCGCGCGGCGCGCCGAACAGCACGCTGTTGGGCGCTTCGTCGAACGTGTTCGCGGCGCGGTCGACGGCGCGCACGGCGGAGCGCACGTCTTCCGCCAGCGAATTCACGCGCGGCAGCGTGTCGTAGCCGACGCGCGCCGAAATGTCCTGCAGCGTCGCGTTCATCGCCGTCAGCGCGTCGCCCGCCTGCTGCGCAGCCGTGCCGACCTTGTTCAGCGTGCCTTCCAGCGGACCATCCGGGCGGTTCAGGCTGGTGATCATCCGGTTCGTCGAAGCGAGCGTCTGATCCAGCTGATTGAGCGTGCCCGGCAACTTGCCGACGGCGGGGCCCATCTGCGCGGTGAGCGTGGTGACGCCATCGGCGGCATGCTGCAGGCTCGCCGCCGTCGCCATCAACTGGTCGCGCATTTCCGGCGACAGCAGCAAGTCGACATCGCGCACCGTCTTTTCGATCTGCCGCAGCAGCACGTCGCCGCGCGCCTGCAACTGATCGAACAGGCCCGGACGCATGGGCAGCTGCGCGACGTCCTTGGCCGACGACACGAGCGGCGAGAGATCCTTCCCCGTATCGTCGAGCTGGATGAACGCGAGGCCCGTGACGCCCTGCAGCCCAAGCGTGCCGAAGGTGGAATGCGTGATCGGCGCGTTCTTGTCGACGAGAATGCGGATCAGAATCTGCCCCGGATGCGCGCGGTCGAACTTGATCGACTGCACCTTGCCGACGTCGAGGCCGCGATATCGTACCGCAGCATCCGGGTACAAACCTGTGACATTGGTCCGCGCAATCAGATCGAAAGGTATGCGCACCGACCGGTCGACATTGAACAGAAACGCCGCCGCAGCAATCGCAACCACCATCACGACGGTGAAGAGCCCGGCCCAGAAGGCGTGTGATTTGTTTTCCATTGTCAGGTTCCTTCGGCGTTCATGGCGCGGTGCGCAGCGGAATCGCTTCCGACGCGGGCTCCAGCGCTTCGGGCGGCAGCTTCATGCGCCGTTCAGGCGACAAGCCCTGCAACGCGAGCCGCCCGCGCAGCCCGAGAAAATACTCGCGGATAAACGGATGATCGTAGCCCGCCACTTCTTCGACGGGCGCCGCGACGATCACCTTGCGGTCCGCGATCACCGCGACGCGGGTCGACAGCGCGACCATCGTGTCGAGATCGTGCGTCACCATCACCACGGTCAGGCCGAGCGCGCGATGCAACGCGCTGATCAGTTCGACGAATTCGTCGGAGGCCTGCGGATCGAGCCCTGCCGTCGGTTCGTCGAGGAACAGCAGTTCCGGCTCCAGCGCGATCGCGCGCGCGATGCCCACGCGCTTGACCATCCCGCCCGACAGCGCCGCCGGCATCTTCGACGCGTGCTTGCACGGCAGCCCGACCATTTCGAGCTTCAGCATCACGATGTCGCGCAGCAGGTCTTCGGGCACCTTGCCGAGTTCGCGCAGCGGCTGCGCGATGTTGTCGAACACCGACAGCGACGAAAACAGCGCGCCATGCTGGAACAGCATGCCCGAGCGCACGCGCATCAGGCGGGCTTCTTCCTTGTCGAGCGTGGCCATGTCCTCGCCGAACACCTTGATGCTGCCCGAGGTCGGCCGCTCCAGCCCGAGAATCTGGCGCATCAGCGTTGTCTTGCCCGAACCCGAGCCGCCGACGATCGACACGATCTCGCCGCGCCGCACGTCGAAGTCCAGGTGCTGGTGGACGATGTTGCGCCCATAGCGTTTGGTGAGGTTGCGCACCTCGATCACGGTTTCGGCGATTTCCGGCAGCGGCTGGTCCCGTACGGCGGTGGTGAGCGGCGCGATCATGACAGCCCCACGTTCTGAAAGAGAATCGCGAACACGGCGTCGGCGAGAATCACGACCGTGATCGATGTGACGACCGAGGTCGTCGTGCCCTCGCCGAGGCTCTGCGAATTGGCCTTGATGCGAAAGCCGAAGTGACAGCCCACGATCGCGATCAGCATGCCGAACACCGTGCCCTTGCCGAGCCCGATCCACAGATTGGCGACGGGCACGACGGTCGGCAAGGCGCGCGCGAAATACGACATGTCGATTTGCAGCACCAGCTTCGCGGCAAGCGCGCCGCCGAGCAGCGAGATGATGTTGGTCCACATCACGAGCAGCGGCATCGCGAGCGACAGCGCGAGCACACGCGGCAGGATCAGGCGCAGGCCGTGCGGAATGCCCATCACGCGCATCGCGTCGAGCTCTTCGGTCACGCGCATCACGCCAATCTGCGCGGTGATGGCAGAGCCGGAGCGCCCCGCGACGAGAATCGCCGACAGCACGGGACCGAGTTCGCGCAACACCGACATGCCCAGAATATTCACGATGAACTGGTTCGCGCCGAATAGCCGCAACTGCTGCGCGGACAGATAGCTCAGCACGATGCCGATCAGAAACGCGACGAGCGCGGTAATGGGCAGCGCCTGCGTGCCCGCGCTGTAGACGTTCGCCGAAATCTCCTTCCACGGCGCGAGCTTCGGATTGCGCGCGATCGCCACCAGATCGATGATCACACGGCCGAACATCGCGATGCCGCCATACAGATGCTCGACGAGCGCGAAGATACCGAGGCCGAGCTTCGTGAACGGATCGAAGCGGTGCACGGGCTCCGGGTTCTCGCGCACGGTGTCGAGCAATGCAATGCGATCGAAGATGTCGCGCTGCGTGTCGTTGAGCGCGACGAGATCGACGGGCAGCTTGTAGCCCCACACGCGCCACAGCGCCTGGCCGCCCACGTGGTCCATCCGCTCGACTCGCGACAGATCCCATTGCGCGACGTGCGCACGGCTGTCGATCAGTTCACGCAGACGCGGCAGCGCCTTTCCGTGCAGTCGGTCGCGCGCAAGCGCGAGCGCCGTCCACTGCCCGGACAGGCGGACGATCTTGCCCTGGCTGCCTGCCGCCACTTCGAGGCCGGGAGGAGTGTCGTAGTTCAAGGATCGCTGGATGTGGTTATCGGATTAACGGGCATTGTAACGAAGCGTTCGAGATTGGGTCCTGGTGGGATGCGCGGCAGGGCGGCATACCACGCGCATCTCGTGAACAAGGCGCGGCCGGCGCATCTATCGATCACGATGACAGGCGCAGTAGCTAAAATACCCTTCATGAATACTCCACTCTCCCCCAGCCCTTCGGGCGACTGGCGAATCGACCGGCAGCGCGCTGTCGCGCTGTTCGGCCCGGCTGCCAATGACTGGCCGATCGAAATCGTCGAAGAAACCGGCTCGACCAACGCCGACCTGATGGCCCGTGTGAAAGCGTTGCCGCGCGAACCCGGCGCGCTTGCGCGGCCGATCGTGCGCGTCGCCTATCTTCAGACGGCAGGACGCGGCCGGCGCGGCCGCCCCTGGTATGCAGAGCCGGGCAATGCGCTGCTGTTCTCGGTTGCCTGCGTGCTGCCGCGGCCGCTCGAAGGACTCGCGGGTCTGAGCCTCGCGGTGGGTGTCGCGCTGGTCGACGGCCTGCGCTCGCTGCCCGTCGCCGGTCCCGGCCAGATCGCGCTGAAATGGCCGAACGACGTGCTGCTCGAAGGCGACAAGCTCGCCGGCATCCTGATCGAAACGGCATGGAGCACGCCGGACGCGAGCGCGGTCGTGATCGGCATCGGCACGAACGTGAAGGGCGCCGAGGAGCTCGCCGCCAAAGTCGGCGCGCTCAACGCCGGCGTGCCGGCGCAAGCGCGCGGCGCGGCGCCGACGGCGCTCTCGCGTGCCCTACCGAACGCGAATCTCACCGACACGCTTGCCGCCGAGCTCAACGCGCTCGAACCCGCGTTGCAACGCTTCGGCGTTGAAGGCTTCGCGCCCTTCCGGCAGCGCTGGAACGGCTGCCATGCGTATGCGGGACGCGATGTCGTGCTGTTCGAGCAAGGCGTGGAAATCGCGCGCGGTGTGGCTGCGGGCGTCGACGATCTCGGGCAACTGCTGCTCGATACGCCGTCCGGCCAGCAAGCCATCGCGACGGGAGACGTGTCGCTGCGTCTCGCGGACGAAGCAAGCGGCGCCGCATGAGCGCGCCGTATCTGCTGATCGATGCGGGCAATAGCCGCGTCAAATGGGCGCTGGTTGATGCGGATGGTACACAGACGCACTCGGGCGCGTTCTCGCATGGTGGTCAACTGGTGAAAGGCACTGGCGATCCGTTGCAGTCGCGGCATGAGCCCGACTGGTCGACGTTGCCCGCACCGGGTTCTGCATGGTTATCGAATGTTGCAGGGGACGCGGCGGCGCGCCGTATCGATGCATTCATCGACAGGCGCTGGCCCGATCTCGCGCGCACGACGATCCGCTCGGCCGCGCAGCAGTGCGGCGTCACGAACGCATACACGGCGCCGACGCAGCTTGGCAGCGACCGCTGGGCGGGTATGATCGGCGCGCGCGCCGCATTTCCCGGCGAGCCGCTCCTGATCGCCACCTTCGGCACGGCGACGACGCTCGAAGCATTGAACGCCGACGGCGTGTTCGTCGGCGGATTGATCGCGCCCGGCTGGTCGCTGATGATGCGCTCGCTCGGTGAGCACACGGCGCAATTGCCGACGCTCGACGCCACGGCCGCGCGCGGCCTGCTCGACGGCGATGCCGCCGGCGCGAGCCAAGGCGCGCCGCTCGCGCGCACAGCGTGGTTCGCAACCGATACGCCGCGTTCGTTGTCGTCGGGATGCGCGCTGGCGCAGATTGGCCTGATCGAGCGGATGTGGCGCGATCTGCAGGACGAATGGAAAGTGTCCGTGCGGCTCGTCGTGAGCGGTGGCGCCGCGGGCGAACTGGTGCAGGCGCTCGGCGTGCCGTACACGCGTCACGACTCGCTCGTGCTGGCGGGACTCGCGCTGATCGCCGCGCAGGCATCGGCCAGTCCGCCGACGGACGCTCACCCGGCCTGAACGCCGGGCTACTGAACAAGCAAGCTGGAGAATTTCAACGATGCTGCGCTGGCTACTCGCCCTGCTCTTTCTCGCCAACATCCTCGCGTTCGTCACGATGCGCGGGCTGTTCGGTCCGTCGCCCGCCGCCGGGCCGCGCGAGCCGAATCACCTGAACCGGCAGGTCCGTCCGGACCAGTTGCGCGTGCAGCCCATGTCGTCCGCCGATGCTGCGGATCTGGCTGTCGTCGGCGGTCCGGCGCCCGTTGCGCCCATCGCGGCTTCGGCGTTGCCGCAGTAACGCGGACGTCTTCAACGACGCGGGCTGCGTGCCCGCGTCGCCTTGCGCTCAGCCTTGAGCGCGCACCTTCTTCAGAAGCGCTGTCGTCGAGCGGTCGTGCTCGAACGGAATTGCCAGCGCCTTGCCGCCCCAGCCGCGCACCAGCGCGGATTCAGGCAACTTGTCCATGTCGTAGTCGCCGCCCTTCACCAGCACGTCCGGACGCAGTGCGTCGATCAGCGCGACGGGTGTCTGCTCACCAAAGCACACCACCCAGTCCACGCTCTCCAGCGCCGCCAGCAGCGCCATCCGGTCGGCTTCGTTGTTGATCGGCCGGTCGTCGCCTTTGCCGAGCATGCGCACCGACGCGTCGCTGTTCACGCCGACGATCAGCGTCGCGCCCAGTGCTTTCGCGTCCGCGAGATAGGTGACGTGCCCGCGATGCAGGATGTCGAAAACGCCGTTCGTGAACACCACGGGGCCTGTCAGCGACGGGCGAAGTTGAGCGAGGGCGTCGCGTGTGGTGAGCTTGCGTTCGAAGGTAGCAGCCATGAGAGCAATCGTTGAGCAGGTTGGAGAGGCGAGACGCGCCTCCGATGATAGAAGACGCACGCCCGCGACAAGGCAAAAAAACGGCCCGGCGGGTTCTCACCTGCCGGGCCGTTGCGTTTCTGTGCGACGCGCCGGGCGGTCGGCCCGGCCGGCGCGCGGCCCCTATCAGGCCGGTTGCTGTTGCGCAGTCTGCTGGCTAGCCTGCAGACGCGTCACGACTTCCTTGCGATAGCGGTTCAGTTCTTGAGCCGTCGTGAACGAGCGCTCGAACAGAATGGACAGGTTGTGCAGAATCCGTTCGACCACCTTCTTTTCCCAGCCGTCGTCGAAACGGATCTGCTCGTCGAGCCAGCGCTCGAGCCACTCGGGATCGGGCAGGCGCGATTGAACGGTGTCGCGCGGGAACAGCGACTGGTTCACGTGCAGGTTGGTGGGGTGCAGCGGCTTTTCCGTGCGGCGCGCGGATGCCATCAGCACGCCGATCTTGGCGAACGCGGCGCGCGCGCCGTCGCCGAAGTTCGTCAGTGCCTTCTTCATGTAGCGCAGATACGCGCCGCCATGACGCGCTTCGTCGCGCGAGATGGTTTCGTAGATGTGCTTGATGACAGGCTCGGTGTGCCATTCAGCCGCGCGGCGATACCAGTGGTTCAGGCGGATTTCGCCGCAGAAGTGCAGCATCAGCGTTTCGAGCGGCGGCGCCGGATCGAATTCGAAGCGCACTGCATGCAGTTCTTCTTCCGTCGGGCACATCTCCGGCTTGAAGCGGCGCAGGTATTCCATCAGCACCAGCGAGTGCTTCTGCTCTTCGAAAAACCACACGCTCATGAATGCCGAGAAATCGCTGTCATGGTGGTTATCGCGCAGGAACATTTCCGTGGCGGGCAGCGCTGACCATTCGGTAATCGCGTTCATCTTGATGGTCGCCGCCTGCTCGTCTGTGAGCAGCGACGCGTCGAATTTGTCCCAGGGAATGTCCTTCTCCATATCCCATCGAACGGACTCGAGCGATTTATAAAGTTCCGGATAAAGCATGGTGTTCATGATCCCACCCCTGTTCTGCGCAAGGCGACGTCTGTTATCTGTTGCTACATTTGCGGCCGACGAACGGGAACTTTCGGAAACTTTCTCCGTCGTCAGCGCAGCATTCAATTTTACGCGGTAATCGGTTGCCAAGATGCAAGTGTTTGGCAAAAGAACTACTGCGGCTCGTGATACGTACGCGATTTTCGTGCCTCGCGTGCGCGGCCAACCGTGGGTGAGGGAGAACCTTTGCCTGGGGTCGTGCCAGCCTGCCGCCGAACGACGGCATTAGGGTCCGCAGCGGACGAACCGGCACCGCATGACACCGGCTAAAACGGCGAATCTGGCGATCTTCGCACGCGTCCGCGGGCCAGAAAAAGCTTACACAATAATAGCATGCGGCCCTTACACGCCCCATTTTCGGACCGTCGAAACCCGCTTTGGCATTGACGTAAAACAACGTCGGCACGCGTTGACCGCACGCTGTCAAAGGAATGCGCTAACGCGGCGACATTCCGTCGCAGTTCGAGGCGCGCTGGCCGTCACGGCCGCGCGCGCCCGTTTCATCGCATACACCCCGCGTTCATTCGGACGTCGACGAGGTCTTCCTGGCGGACGATGCGCCCGGCCGTTTCGTGCTGGCCGCACGCTTCGCGGCGGGACGCGGCGCGTCATCGGATTTCGCCTGCGCGGCGCCTTCCGGGTCCGGCTCGGGCGCGTCGTCGGGTTCGAGATCGCTCGGTTCGATTCCCGCGCCCGCTTCGGATGCGCCCGTCGCCGTCGTGGCCGGCGGCTGCGCCATCGCGAACTGCGCGATCTGGTTGAACTGCGCTTGCAGCAGATTCCACCAGCCGGACGCATCGAACGCGGGCGATGCCGTCGACTCGCCTGCTTCACCCGCTTCCGGCGCACTCGCCGCGGGCGGCGGCTCGTGCCGCGGCGGCGCTTCAGGCGCGGGCTGCGTCATCGATTGCTGCGCAAACGCGCCGAACGCGCGCAGCGTCGCGAGCGTCGCGCGCTGCACTTCGAGCGCCTGGATCGCCGACTGCAGCATGTTCAGATTCAGCTTGAGCCATTGCTCGACAGCGCGCATGTCGGTGATGCGCTTGTCGAGCTCCTCGACGTTCGTGAGCGGCGCCATCATGTCGGACATCATCGACAGCGACGGCACGAACCCCTGCGCCGAAGCCGGACTCGTGCCCGGGAATGCTGCGCCGAACGGCGTGAGCCGCATCATGCCCCACATGCGATCCAGCATCTCGGCGGGGGGAAAACCTGGAAATCCGGGGAAAGGCGGCGTCGAGCCGGGATTGTCGGTCATTGCTGAGCTCCTGTGTTCGGTTCTGGGCCTGTGGCGCCTGTTGCCGTTCGCTTATCGCGGTTCGCTTATCGTGGTTCGCTTATTGTCCTTCGATCCAGCCTTCGAAGCGACGTTTGACATTCACGGCTCGATCATACCGCGTGAAATTTTCGCGTCGAGCCGCAGACGCAGACGCAATCGCGGGGTATCGTGCGCACGCCGCCATGACGCTTTTGCGTCCGCCTGACGCAAGCACACGCGTTCGCCTAGAACGGCTCCTTGCCCGGGAAATCCGGCGCGCGCCGCTCGCGCAGCGACGCCACGCCTTCGCGCACGTCGGGTCCCGCGAAACCCATGAACTCGAGTGCGAGCGACGTATCGAAGCTCGGCCCCGCCGAGCGCAGCCAGTTGTTCAACGCATACTTGGTCCAGCGAATCGCCGTCTGCGAACCCTGCGCGAGCTTGCGCGCGACTTCGAAGGTCTTCGGCAGCAGGTCGTTGTCGTCGACGGCCAGCGAGACGAGGCCGATGCGCTCCGCCTCTTCGCCGCTGACCGGCTCGCACAGCATCAGGTAGTACTTGGCCTTCGCCATGCCGCACAACAACGGCCACACGATCGCCGCATGATCGCCCGCCGCGACGCCCAGACGCGTATGACCGTCGATGATGCGCGCCGACTTCGTCGCAATCGAAATATCCGCAAGCAATCCGGCGACGAGCCCCGCGCCCACGGCCGGTCCGTGCATGGCCGAGACGATCGGCTTGCTGCAGTTGATCACGTTGTAGACCAGATCGCGCGCCTCGCGCCACACGCGCGTGCGCACGTCGAAGTCGGTCGCCATCTCTTCGACGAGAGCGAGATCGCCGCCCGCCGAAAAGCCCTTGCCCTCGCCGCGGATCACCGCGACGCGTGTCTCCGGGTCGCGATCGACATCGCGCCAGATGTCGGCCAGTTCGCGATGCATGTTCGCATCGGCGGTGGCGAGCGCGCTGCGGTTCGCGCCTTCGCCGCTCATCACGATTTCGAGGATGCCGTGCGCATGACGCCGCACGCGCAGCGACGTGTAGTGCGCGTAAAACGCGGGTTCAACCGATTGCGATTCCGATTCGTGAGACATGGCAGACATCCGTAAGAGCGACGCGTCGGCGTCGATACCCACATCATGCGCGTAACGCAGCCGACGCCGCGCCACGCGAACCACTTTGCCTAACGCGGCTGATACACCCACTTGCCGTTGCTGATCTCGACCATCACGCGCGCGCGCTGATCGAGGCCGAGGTGATCGGTCGCGCTCATGTTGACGACGCCGTTGGTATCGGCGAGTCCTTTCGTCGCTTCGAGCGCATCGCGCAGCGCACGGCGAAATTCGACCGTGCCGGGCGCGGCCGTTTTCAGCGCAACGGGAATCGCGCTGTTCAGCAGCATGCTCGCGTCCCACGCATACGAGCCGAACGCCGACACGCTGCCCGGCCCGCGCAGCTTCTCGAAGCGCGCGATGTAATCGAGCGCGAGGCGCCTGGAAGCGTAGTCCGCGGGCAGCTGCGAGGCGACCAGCACCGGGCTCGCGGGCAGGAACGTGCCGTTGCAGTCCGCGCCGCACACACGCAGGAAATCGTTATTGCCGACGCCGTGGTTGTGATAGATCTTGCCCTTGTAGCCGCGTCCGATCAGCGTCTTCGGCGGCAGCGCGGCAGGCGTTCCCGCTGCGCCCACGACGACGGCATCGGGATTCGCCGCCATGATCTTCAGGATCTGGCCCGTGACGCTCGGATCGGTGCGATTGAAACGCTCGTTGGCCACCACGTTGATCTTGTGAATCTGCGCGAATTTCGCGACCTCGGCGTAAAACGTTTCGCCGAGCGCGTCTGCCTGGCCGATGTACGCGATGGTCTTCACGCCGTGCTGGCTCGCGTGCTCGGTGATCGCGGATGCCATCATTGCGTCCGTTTGCGGCGTCTTGAACATCCAGTGCCGTTTCGCGTCGACAGGCTCGATGATCTTCGCCGACGAAGCCAGTGAAATCGCCGGGGTTTCGCCTTCGGCGACTACGTCGATCATCGCCAGCGAGTTCGGCGTGATCGACGAGCCGATGATCGCGTCGACGTGATTTTCGGAGATCAGCTTCTTGGTGTCCTGCACGGCTTGCGTCGTATCGGACGCATCGTCGAGCACGATGTATTCGACTTTCTGCCCGGCAATCTCTTTCGGGAAAAGCGTCGCCGTATCGCGCGCGGGAATGCCAAGCGACGCAGCCGGCCCCGTCAGCGACAGCACGAGACCGATTTTCACCTGCGCGAGCGCAAGTCCGGGTAACAGGGAAAGCGTAGCGGCAAGCGTCGTGCGCCGCCTGAAAGTGAATTTGCGAGCGCGGTTGCGCAAAGTTGAAGATGCAAACGTCCCGTATCGCGGCATGCGTTGTCTCCTTTGGTTTTTGTGCGTTCTGCGATGCTGCGTTCTGCGATGCTGCGTGTTGCATGTTGCTGCCCGCGCGTGGTGTCGTTCGCGCGGGCGAGCGTGCGAGACCCGATGGCCTCGCGCGAGCGTCAGTGTAGCGGCGCGCGTGGCGCTGCCGGCATCGGGCGAAACCCTCTCGGTTTGCCCGCCGCCTCGCGCCGGCTACATAATCAAAGCCCGCCTTCGAGCGGCGCGACAGCCTGATCGATCGAACCGAAAATCGACTTGCCGGCTTCGTCGAACATCTCGATCTTCACGGTATCGCCGAACTTCATGAATTCCGTCTGTGCGCTGCCGTGCTCGATGGTTTCGAGGCAGCGTTTCTCGGCGATACAGCAATAGCCGCGTTTCGCGTCCTTGTTCGATACCGTGCCCGATCCAACAATGGCCCCCGCGCGCAGGTTGCGTGTTTTCGCGGCATGCGCGATCAACTGGCCGAAATGGAACACCATGTCGGTGCCCGCGTCGGGCTGGCCGACCTTCTTGCTATTCCAATGCACGATCATCGGACGATGCACGCGGCCCTCGCGCCACGCGTCGCCGAGTTCGTCGAGCGTGACGGCAACGGGCGCGAACGACGTCGCCGGCTTGCTCTGGAAAAAGCCGAAGCCCTTGGCGAGCTCGGCGGGAATCAGGTTGCGCAGCGAGACATCGTTGACGAGCGTGACGAGGCGAATGCTTTTCAACGCCTGCTCGGGCTTCACGCCCATCGGCACGTCGCCCGTGATGACGGCGACTTCGGCCTCGAAGTCGATGCCGAACGATTCGGACGCGCACACGATGTCGTCCTTCGCACCGATGAAATCGTCGCTGCCGCCCTGGTACATCAACGGATCGGTCCAGAACTCAGGCGGCATTTCCGCGCCGCGCGCGCGGCGCACCAGTTCGACGTGGTTCACATACGCGGAGCCGTCGGCCCACTGGAACGCGCGCGGCAGCGGCGCCATGCATTCCTTCGCATCGAACGAAAACGTGTTGCGCGCCCGGCCCTGATTCAGCTCGTCGTACAGATCGCGCAGTTGCGGCGCGTAGAAAATCCAGTCGTCGAGGACGCGCTGCATCGTCGGCGCGATGGCGTCGGCGATGGCGGCCGTATGCAGGTCACGGGAAACGACGATCAGTTGACCGTCGCGCGTGCCGTCCTTCAGCGAGGCAAGTTTCATGGCGGAAAAGGCATGTGGATGACGATAAGAGGAATCTATTCTACGATGGTGAATCGGCGCGGCCCAAACGGACGCTTCAAGCAGACGATGTCCATTGCAAAGCCCGCGTCGCTTTT
This sequence comes from Paraburkholderia sp. XV, assembly GCF_020177535.1. Classification (NCBI taxonomy): domain Bacteria; kingdom Pseudomonadati; phylum Pseudomonadota; class Betaproteobacteria; order Burkholderiales; family Burkholderiaceae; genus Paraburkholderia; species Paraburkholderia sp. XV. The sequence goes on from NZ_JAGUUD010000059.1 coordinate 20,432, forward strand.
CGCCGCTTTAAGGCTCACCGTTCAACCACTGCCTATGCCGCCGACCGCCCGCTCCAGTTCGATCCGCAAGGATGCCGATTCCGCCGAACCGCTCGATCCCGCCGACGACGATGCCGCCGACGAACAGGACACTGGCGAAGAAAAACTGCGCTCGGGCATCCAGTCGATCGAAGTCGGGTTCCGTCTGCTCGACGTGCTCACACACGAGCCACGCGCGATGATGCTGCGCGATCTCGCGCAGCGCGCGGGCATGAGCCCCGCGAAAGCGCACCGCTACCTGGTGAGTTTCCAGCGCCTGGGCGTCGTCGCGCAGGACCCGTTGACGGGCCGCTACGAATTGGGCGGTTTCGCGTTGCAGCTAGGGCTGGCGCGGCTCGCGCGCGTCGACGGCGTAAAGCTCGCGCGCATCGCGCTTGCCGGATTGCGCGACCGGCTCGATCTGACCGTCGGCATCGCTGTATGGGGCAATCAGGGGCCGACTGTCGTGCATTGGATGGAGTCGAGCTATCCCGCGAAGGCATCGCTGAAACTCGGCGACGTGATGCCGATGCTCAGTTCGGCGACGGGTCTGCTGTTCGCCGCCTATCTGCCGCGCAGCAAGACGGCTGCGATGATCGCGCGCGAACTCGCCGACACCCGGCGTTGGGCCGCCGCCAACAGTCCGCGCACGCCGGAAGATGTCGAACGCGTGCTCGATGACGTGCGTGCGCATGGCTCGGCGCGCGTCGAAGGCATGTTGCTGCCGACCATTCACGCGTTTTGCACGCCCGTGTTCGATTCGAATGGCGATCTCGCACTCGGATTGATCGCGCTGGGTCACGAGGGCGCGTTCGATATCGCGTGGGGCGGGGAAGTCGACACAGCGCTGCGCGAATGCGCGCAGAAGCTGTCGTATGAACTCGGGTATAGTCCGACGCCTCGATGAGCGTGAGGAACACATGACGGCGGTGCGCGGTCGAATTGTGTTCAAACGCGCATAGCCTTGCGTTCCGCCTTCAGGATTCTGCCTCTTCCGATGTCATCTCCAGCCGCTCTCCGTTCCGTCACACAGGCTCGACTCGCCGCTGCGCAGCGACGCTCGTCGCGCTGGCGTTGGGCGGGCGTGCTGGCGGCTGTGGTCGGCGCGCATTTCATCGCGGCGCAATGGCTCGAACGGCATCACGACACCTTCAAACCGGCGTCGCCCGAGCATGTTCCCGTGCAGGTCGCGCTGCTCAAGCCCGAGCGTATCGAAACGCAGGCGGCCGGTTCGCCGCCGCCCGTGAAGGCGGCGCCTGCTACCCCAAAACGCGTGGCGCGAGCGCCTCGAAAACATGTACTGACGGCCACCCGGCCCCGTCCGGAACCGCTTGAAACCGCGCCCGCAACGCAAACCGCAAGCACACCTGCAGACGCTACGGCTGCCGCTTCAGCACCGAATGTTGCGTCGTCCGCAACGGCAGACGCCGGTTCCAACGCCGATGCTGCTGGTCAAGGCAACGCGCCGCACACTGCGCCGGGCGTGAAGTTTTCCGTGCCGCCCTCGGGCGAACTGCAATACGACACGTTCTACAACGGCGTGCGCAATCAGCCCGGAACGATCCACTGGTCGAGCGATGGCCGCTCGTACGACATGGTCGTATCGGTGCCCTTGCCGTTCATAGGCACGTTCAGCTATTCGAGCCATGGGCATGTCGATGCCTTCGGCCTCGCGCCTGATCAGTACATCGAAAAGCGCGGCCGGCGCGGCGAAGATATCACCGCCTTCCATCGCGACACGAAACAGATCGGCTTCACCCGTACGCCGAACACGCTGCCGCTGCAGGACGGCGCGCAAGACCGCTTCAGCATGGTGATGCAACTCGCCAGTCTGGTGCGTGGCGACCCCGACGCGTATCAGCCGGGCGTGACGCGCCAGTTCTTCGTGACCGACAACGACAGCGGCGAAATCTGGTCCATCGAAACAATAGGCGACGAAGGCGTGCGCACCGATCAGGGCACCATCGATGCGCGCCATTTCATGCGCCTGCCCCGCCACGAAGGCGACCGGCGGCGCATCGACGTATGGCTGGCGCCGTCGCTCGGCTGGCTGCCTGCGCGTCTCGTGCAAACCGAGCCGAACGGCACGCAGATCGAACTTGTATGGCGCGGCAAGATCGCGCCGCCGGAGGCGAACAGCAGCAACGCCGCTTCGTCCGACGACACGCCACCCGCCCCTTCCCAACCGTCCGTCGCCGATCCAGGCGCAGGGCCGGAAAAGCCCTGACGCAAACAGGTCCTTCTTCATGCAGGACACTGTCAAACCGGGACTACAAACGCTGCGCGTCAGAAACTTCCGTCGTTTGCATGAATCGCACGACAAAGCGCGCTGATACGCGCCGGCGGTTCATGCAGATCCAATGAACTGTCGATCCGTTCGTACTTTCATTGCGACATCACTTATGGAGTCTGCATGCAAATCAATGTGAATGGCATCGATACGCGCTACGTCGTGAGCAACGAGGGCGGTGGCCCCTGGCTCACGTTCATTCATCAGCTTGGCGGCGATCTGTCGATCTGGGATCAGCTCGCCGGTTATTTTCGGGACGACTACACGGTCTTGCGCTACGACGTGCGCGGGCACGGTCAAACGGCCGTATCAGACAGGCCCTTCGGTGTTGCAGATTTGTCGCAGGATCTGGGCATGCTGCTAGATGCGCTTGGCGTTGAGAAAACGCATATTGTCGGTATGTCGATGGGCGGGATGATTGCGCAACAGTTCGCGCTGGATCACCCGGCACGCATCGAAACCTTGACGCTCGCCGACACGCACGCCGCCACGCCGCCCGACGGTCGTGCCATATGGGAGCAGCGCGCGGCGAAGGCGCGCAACGAAGGCGTCGCGGCGCTGGCGGGGGCAACGATGGAACGCTGGCTCACGGCGGGTTTTCGTGACGCGCATCCGGAGGTGGTCGAACCGATTCGGGAGGTATTGGAGAACACTTCGTCTGAAGGTTACGCACAAGCGTGCATTGCGCTGCGCGATTTCGACGTGCGCAGTAGACTGAGCGAAATCGATCTTCCTACTCTGACTGTGGCTGGACGCCACGACGCAGGCACGCCACCTGCTGCTACACACGAAATTGCGAATGCCATCCGGAACGCGCAGTTCGAGTTGCTGGACGCAGCTCACCTCGCACCGATCGAACAGTCGCAACGCTTCACCGCTTTGCTGGAATCGTTTTTGCAAAAACGGGTCTAACCGATAGGTCCGGAGAATTCAAAGCGTCAGGCCGGACCCACCCCTTGAATTCCAAACCAAGGGCTCCATCTACGCTGCAACACTGGCCAGGAGCCATCGGAAATAAGGAGTGTCGCCATGCAAATGATCTACAACAGCCCCAACTACTGTGTCGTCGAGTTCCCGCCGCAAGACGGCCATGTCTCGATGCTATCCGGCGGGTATGAGATCGTCGACAAGAACACGCAGCGCGAGATTTACATCGACGGTGCGATGGCAGCCAGTTTTCGCGAACACGTGCAGAAACTGATTGAAGACGAACCGACGCTCGACGAAGTCGACGAGTTTCTCGGTCAATTCGACAGTCTGATGAACCAGCCGGTCATTCTTCACTGATCGACAGGCGCCATCCTCCAGGCGACACGTCCCCATCCACCCCGTCCGGCCCCACGCCGGGCGGGGTTTTTCGTTTTATGCGGCCGGCTGGCGCTGAATGTGGCGCTTTTGTGTGATATCGCGTCGCGAAACGCCGGGGCGCACTGTTGCGAAAGCAGCGACCCGCGTCAGATTTGCGCGTCGCGCTGGCCTGACCGCACCCGCCGCGCCCCGGACGAGTCCGTCCCGCGCGGCACGCCCGCGACCATGCGGCTACAATATTGAGTTTCCTGAAAAAAGCCGGCCCGTCCGGCACGAGCCCGATCAGACAATGAACCAGCCCGTCACGTCAGCCCCGTCAGCCGTCGGCCCGCGCGCCGCCTACACACGCGGCGCGGCCCTGCCCGCGTTGCTCGAATCGCGCATCCTGATCCTGGACGGCGCAATGGGCACGATGATCCAGCGCTACAAGCTCGACGAAGCCGCCTATCGTGGCGAGCGCTTCAAGGACTACGCGCGCGACATCAAGGGCAACAACGAACTGCTGTCCATCACCCAGCCGCAGGTCATCAGCGAGATTCACGAGCAGTATCTGGCGGCGGGCGCGGACATCATCGAGACGAATACGTTCGGCGCGACGACCGTCGCACAGGCCGACTACGGCATGGAAGATCTCGCCGTCGAGATGAACCGCGAATCGGCGAAGCTCGCGCGCGCCGCATGCGACAAGTACTCGACGCCCGACAAGCCGCGCTTCGTCGCGGGCGCAATCGGACCGACGCCGAAAACGGCGAGCATCTCCCCCGACGTCAACGATCCGGGCGCGCGCAACGTCACGTTCGACGAACTGCGCACGGCGTACTACGAACAGGCAAAAGCACTGCTGGAAGGCGGCGCGGACCTGTTCCTGGTCGAAACGATCTTCGACACGCTGAATGCAAAGGCCGCGCTGTTCGCACTCGACGAACTGTTCGAAGACACGGGCGAGCGCCTGCCCATCATGATCTCGGGCACGGTGACGGACGCATCGGGCCGCATCCTGTCGGGACAGACGGTCGAGGCTTTCTGGAACTCGCTGCGTCACGCAAAGCCGCTGACGTTCGGCCTGAACTGCGCGCTCGGCGCAGCGCTGATGCGCCCGTACATCGCCGAACTGGCGAAGCTGTGCGACACGTATGTGTCGTGCTATCCGAACGCCGGTTTGCCGAATCCGATGAGCGACACGGGCTTCGACGAACTGCCTGCGGATACTTCCGGCCTCCTGAAGGAATTCGCACAAGCGGGCCTCGTGAACATCGCGGGCGGCTGCTGCGGCACGACGCCGGAGCACATCGCTGCAATCGCGAAAGCGCTGAACGACGTGAAGCCGCGCAAGTGGCCGAGCCAGTATCGCGACGCCGCCTGACACATTCACAGCCCGCTTGACGGCGCGCGCACACCGAAGCATTGACGCACTGACGAAACACGCACACCAACATGACCGATCACACGATGCGCCTTTCCGGCCTCGAGCCGTTCAACGTCACTTCGGGGACGCTCTTCATCAACGTTGGTGAGCGCACCAACGTGACGGGCTCGAAGGCATTCGCGCGGATGATCCTGAACGGCCAGTTCGACGAAGCGCTGGCCGTCGCGCGCCAGCAGGTCGAAAACGGCGCCCAGGTCATCGACGTCAACATGGACGAAGCGATGCTCGATTCGAAAGCGGCCATGGTGCGCTTCATGAATCTGATCGCGTCGGAGCCGGACATCGCGCGCGTGCCGATCATGATCGACTCGTCGAAGTGGGAGGTGATCGAAGCGGGCCTCAAGTGCGTGCAAGGCAAGGCGATCGTCAACTCGATCTCGCTGAAGGAAGGCGAAGAGAGCTTCCGCCATCATGCGAACCTGATTCGCCGCTACGGCGCGGCGGCCGTCGTGATGGCCTTCGACGAGCAAGGCCAGGCGGACACCTTCAAGCGCAAGACGGAAATCTGCAAGCGCTCGTACGACATTCTCGTCAACGAAGTCGGCTTCCCGCCCGAAGACATCATCTTCGACCCGAACATCTTCGCAATTGCGACGGGTATCGAAGAGCACAACAACTACGCCGTCGACTTCATCGAAGCGACGCGCTGGATCAAGCAGAACCTGCCGTATGCGAAGGTGAGCGGCGGCGTGTCGAACGTGTCGTTCTCGTTTCGCGGCAATGACCCGGTGCGCGAAGCGATCCATACCGTGTTCCTCTACCATGCAATCCAGGCGGGCATGGACATGGGTATCGTCAACGCGGGCCAGCTTGGCGTGTACGCCGACCTCGACGCCGAGTTGCGCGAGCGCGTCGAAGACGTCGTGTTGAATCGCCGCGAGGACGGAACCGACCGTCTGCTCGAAATCGCCGACAAGTTCAAGACGGGCGCAGCGAAGAAAGAAGAGAACCTCGAATGGCGCAATCAGCCTGTCGAGAAGCGTCTCGCGCATGCGCTCGTGCACGGCATCACGAACTTCATCGTCGAAGACACGGAAGAAGCGCGCGCGAAGATCATGGACGGCGGCGGCCGGCCGATCAACGTGATCGAAGGGCCGCTGATGGACGGCATGAACGTCGTCGGCGATCTGTTCGGCCAGGGGAAGATGTTCCTGCCGCAAGTCGTGAAGTCGGCGCGCGTGATGAAACAGGCTGTCGCTCACCTGATTCCGTTCATCGAAGAAGAGAAGCGCCAGCTTGCCGAAGCCGGCGGCGACGTGCGCGCAAAAGGCAAGATCGTCATTGCGACGGTGAAGGGCGACGTGCACGACATCGGCAAGAACATCGTGTCCGTGGTGCTTCAGTGCAATAACTTCGAAGTGGTCAACATGGGCGTGATGGTCCCGTGCAACGAGATTCTCGCGAAGGCGAAGGTCGAAGGCGCGGACATCATCGGGCTGTCGGGTCTGATTACGCCGTCGCTCGAAGAGATGGCCTACGTCGCCTCGGAAATGCAGCGCGACGACTACTTCCGCGTGAAGAAGATTCCGCTGCTGATCGGCGGCGCAACCACTTCGCGCGTGCACACGGCCGTGAAGATCGCACCGCACTACGAAGGCCCGGTCGTGTATGTGCCGGACGCGTCGCGCTCGGTGTCGGTCGCGTCGAACCTCTTGTCCGACGAAGGCGCGACGAAGTATCTCGACGAACTGAAGTCCGACTACGACCGCATCCGCGACCAGCATGCGAACAAGAAGGCGCTGCCGCTCGTCACGCTCGCCGAAGCGCGCGCGAACAAAACGAAGATCGACTGGAGCGGGTATCAGCCGGTGAAGCCGAAGTTCATCGGCCGGCGCGTGTTCAAGAACTTCGATCTGAACGAACTCGCGAACTATATCGACTGGGGTCCGTTCTTCCAGACGTGGGATCTCGCGGGTCCGTATCCCGCGATCCTGAACGACGAGATTGTCGGCGAATCGGCGCGCCGCGTGTTCTCGGATGCGAAGTCGATGCTCGCGCGCCTGATCCAGGGCCGCTGGCTGACGGCAAATGGCGTGATCGCGCTGCTGCCCGCCAACACCGTCAACGACGACGACATCGAAATCTACACGGACGAATCACGCAGCGAAGTCGCGATGACGTGGCGCAACGTGCGCCAGCAAAGCGTGCGTCCCGTCGTGGACGGCGTGATGCGCCCGAACCGGTCGCTTGCCGACTTCATCGCGCCGAAGGACTCGGGCGTCGCCGACTACATCGGCATGTTCGCGGTCACGGCGGGTCTCGGCGTCGACACGAAGGAAAAGCAGTTCGAACAGGATCACGACGACTACAGCGCGATCATGCTGAAGGCGCTCGCCGACCGCTTCGCCGAAGCCTTTGCCGAAGCGATGCATGCACGCGTGCGCCGCGATCTGTGGGGCTACGCGCAGAACGAAACGCTGTCGAACGACGAGCTGATCGGCGAGAAGTATCGCGGCATCCGCCCCGCGCCGGGCTATCCGGCTTGCCCGGATCACCTCGTCAAGCGCGACATGTTCGACGTCCTGCAAGCGGGCGAAATCGGCATGAGCGTGACGGAATCGCTCGCGATGCTGCCCGCCGCGAGCGTCTCCGGCTTCTACCTCGCGCATCCCGACAGCACGTATTTCTCGGTGGGCAAGATCGGCCAGGATCAACTGGAGGACTACGCGCAGCGCATGTCGCTGTCGAAGGCGGATGCCCAGCGCGCTCTCGCGCCGTTGCTGTAAGTCGGGGACGGCGGGCGGCAGGACTATATCGCTGGCCGTAGGCTGAATATTTTCAGTTGAAAGCACAGCGAGTATTTTCGGCTTTGTAGACTGAGTGTGCATTACTTGCCGACCTGCCAGACGCGACCGAAAAAAACGCGTCGGCTCAACGACTTGCAACCGTCAACGGAGAAAAATCGTATGAAGAAGCTGACGCTGATGTTGACCGCGTTATCGCTTGCCGCCATTGCACCGATCGCCGAGGCCCAGCCTCAGGCGCCGGGCGGATCGAGTTCGGTGAGCTCGTACTCCCCGCCCACCGTCAAGCATGTGAAAAAACCGAAAAAGAAGAAGAACGGCGCATCGGCTCCCGCGACTGCGCCGCAGGGCGCGAGTCAGTAAGGCTTGCGGCGCTGCAAAAGCAAAAGCCCGTCGTTCGACGGGCTTTTGTGCTTCTGGGCTCGACGCAAGGGGCTGACCGAGCGCCATGCGCGGTCTGCGCCACCACGAAAGCGGCGGCCATAAAACCCGACGGAGGCGCCTGGACAGGCGCCGCTCAACGCACGCTGGCGGCTCGCTTCACAGGCCCCAGACGATATCCGTATTGTCCTTCTGCGCCGCGCGCAGCATGTCGAGAAACGGATACGACCGTTGCGCGAGACCAATCGGAATTTCGTGGTGCTCGTGGCCTTCCTCCCCTTCGTGGAAGTGGCCTTCATGCTCGGCGCGCTCCTGCTTGTCGGTGACGATGGCGGCTTCGAGCTTCGAGATCGCCACGCCCAGTTCGTCGTGATTGATCACGCCGCGTTCGCCGAGCCGCTTGCCGATGATGCCCAGCAAATATTGGGCGAGATTCTCCAGCATCACCACATCGGGGGCGGAGCGGCATTTGAAAGTAATCAGCATGATGACGGTTCCCTTTTCGTTATGTTGGCTTCTCGCGCGGCCAGCCGCCGGACACTCGCGACATCGCAACAACCGGCCGCACGGGTTCCGTTGACGCGCCCGCCTGTCAACCGGCGGCAGGCTGGCGGCCACGGCCCTTGCTGGGCATCTCATTGGACATATTAGCACCTGCTAAAATCCGACATTGACGGAAAAAGCTCGCTGCCGTGCGGCCGGGCACGCTGCGCTGCGTCGCGGCTGCGCGTGTTGCAGACTGTCGCCACGGCCCGCGCCACGATACGTTAGCCGCCTGCCGCGCCGCCGCAGCGTCACGCGGGCGCCGCGCATCGGGCGCCCAAGCGCTTTCCACGCCGTCGACGGCCTTGCATCACGCCGTTCGCGGCGCTGCCCCGCTTCATCGGACTGCCTCACTGGACTCGCAACAAGCATGCTGCCTGCACACAAACACACTCTCGAAACCCTGTTGACCGACGTGGTCAAGCAGGTCGCCCAGGCGACGCAAGGTGAATCCGAAGCCGCGTTCATCGCGCCCGCCATCACGCTCGAACGGCCGAAGGTTGCCGCGCACGGCGACGTCGCGTGCAACGTCGCGATGCAGCTCGCCAAGCCGCTGCGCGCGAACCCGCGCCAGCTCGCGCAGCAGGTCGTCGATGCGCTGCTCGCGCATCCGCTCGCCAAAGGCCTCGTCGACAGCGCCGAAGTGGCGGGTCCGGGCTTCATCAACCTGCGTCTGTCGGCGGCTTCCAAGCAGGCCGTGATCGCCGCCGTGTTCGAGCAACGCGAAACCTTCGGCCGCTCGCAGCGCGACGCCGGCAAGCGCGTGCTGGTCGAGTTCGTTTCGGCCAATCCGACCGGCCCGCTGCACGTCGGCCACGGCCGCCAGGCCGCGCTGGGCGATGCGACGTCGAACGTGCTCGCGTCGCAAGGCTACGACGTGCACCGCGAGTTCTACTACAACGACGCCGGCGTGCAGATCGGCAATCTCGCCATCTCGACGCAGGCGCGCGCCCGTGGCCTGAAACCGGGCGACGCAGGCTGGCCCGAAGCCGCGTACAACGGCGAATACATCGCTGACATCGCGCGCGACTACCTGAACGGCGAGACCGTCTCTGCCAGCGACGGCGAACCCGTCAAGGGCGCGGGCGACGTCGAAGACCTCGAAGCGATTCGCCGTTTCGCCGTCGCGTATCTGCGTCATGAGCAGGATATGGACCTGCAGGCGTTCGGCGTGAAGTTCGACCAGTACTACCTCGAATCGTCGCTGTACAAGGAAGGCCGCGTCGAGAAAACCGTGAGCGAACTGATCGCGGCCGGCAAAACCTACGAGCAGGAAGGCGCGCTGTGGCTGCGCACCACCGACGACGGCGACGACAAAGACCGCGTAATGCGCAAGTCCGACGGCACGTACACGTACTTCGTGCCCGACGTCGCGTATCACGAGACGAAGTGGGAACGCGGCTTCACCAAGGTCATCAACATCCAGGGCTCGGACCACCACGGCACGATCGCGCGCGTGCGCGCCGGGCTGCAGGGTCTTGGCATCGGCATTCCGAAGGGCTATCCCGACTACGTGCTGCACAAGATGGTCACCGTGATGCGCGACGGCCAGGAAGTGAAGATCTCGAAGCGCGCGGGCAGCTATGTGACCGTGCGCGATCTGATCGAATGGTCGGGCGGCGCGCTGCCGGGCCAGGAGGCCTCGCCCGACCTGCTCGACGAAGAAACGATCCGCCGCGGCCGCGACGCCGTGCGCTTCTTCCTGATCTCACGCAAGGCCGACACGGAGTTCGTGTTCGACGTCGATCTCGCGCTCAAGCAGAACGACGAGAACCCGGTGTACTACGTGCAGTACGCGCACGCGCGCATCTGCTCGGTGATCAACGAATGGAAGTCGCGCTACGGCGCCGATGAAGCCGTGCTGCCGTCCGTCAGTCTCGCGCCGCTCGACAGCGAGCGCGCGATGGCCCTGCTGCAGAAGCTCGCCGAATACCCCGACATGCTCACCCATGCCGCCGACGAGCTTGCGCCGCATGCCGTCGCGTTCTATCTGCGCGACCTCGCAGGCGAATTTCACTCGTTCTACAATGCCGAACGCGTTCTCGTCGACGACGAAGCGCCGCGCAACGCGCGCATCGCGCTGCTCGCGGCGACGCGCCAGGTGCTGGCCAACGGCCTTGCTGTGATCGGCGTGTCGGCACCCGCAAAAATGTAATCTCCGCGCGGTTCAATTGAACTTAATTGGGACGATACAAAGATGACCGTCGTTATAATCGACGGTCATTCCAGATTTCCTTTTGCAGGTGAATTAGACGATGGCAAAACCACGCCGCACTACAAAGCAGTCGAAACAAACCGGGGGCACTTTTCTCGGTATCGTGCTGGGCCTGATCGTCGGCCTGGCCATCGCGGTGGTGGTGGCGCTCTACATCACGCGCGCGCCGACGCCGTTCGTTGCGAAGGTCGCGCCGCCCGCTGCGTCCGATAGCGGCGCAAGCCAGCCGCAATACGACCCGAACCGTCCGCTGCAAGGCAAGACCCCCGGCCAGCCGGTGCCGCAAGCTGCGCAACCCGCGCCGCCCAACACCGCGCCGGGCCAGACCACGAACCAGACGCAGACGTCGGGCATGCTCGAAGAGCCGCAGATCGTCGAAGTGCCGCCGTCGAACAACGGCGTCGCCGTCGCGCCGAAGCCCGCGCAGGACAACGGTGCCAACAACGGCACGACCACGGCAGCCATTCCGCCGAAGAAGGCGCCGAACCCGACCAGCGCACCCGCCACGACGGCCAGCAACGCGCCGACGCAGCCGCCCAAGGCCGGCTCGACGCCGAACGCCAACGCCGCGCCGCCCGCCGCGAACGACGCGAACACCGGCTATCTGCTGCAGGTCGGCGCCTACAAGACGTCCGCCGACGCCGAACAGCAGCGCGCCCGCCTCGCGTTCCAGGGCTTCGAATCGAAGGTCACGCAGCGCGATGCGGGTGGTGTGACGTACTATCGCGTGCGTATCGGCCCGTTCTCGAAGTTCGAGGACATGAACACCACGCGTCAGCGTCTTTCGGATGCGGGCGTCGATACGGCCGTGATCCGCTTCACCAAGCAGTGATTCACATTCGGTAATGCATTGTCATGCGCCGCCGCTGAACCTTCGGCGCGCGGCGCAAGTCTCAGGTGCGGCAGTCTGCCGTCGAATCCGTAGCGGTCGCGGCGCGCAACAGCCGGCCACCGTTACTTTCCCTGATTGGGTTCACAAGACATGAAAAAACTGCTCAGCATTCTTTTCCTTTCGATCGGTCTCGTCGCGAGCGCGGTGCAAGCGGCGCCTGCCGCGCCCGTCGCCGGCAAGGACTACACGGTGCTGTCCACGCCGCAGCCCGTCGAAGCACCTGCCGGCAAGATCGAAGTCATCGAGTTCATGTGGTACGGCTGCCCGCACTGCAACGAGTTCGACCCGTATCTCGAAGCGTGGGTCAAGAAGCAGGGCCCGGACGTCGTGTTCAAGCGCGTGCCCGTTGCGTTCCGCGACGACTTCATTCCGCACTCGAAGCTCTATCACGCAGTGGATGCGCTCGGCCTTGCCAATCAGCTCACGCCGGACATCTTCCACGAAATCCACGTCAACAAGAACTATCTGCTGACGCCGGAAGACCAGGCCAAATTCCTCAAGACGAAGGGTGTCGATCCGAAGAAGTTCATGGACGCGTACAACTCGTTCTCGACGCAGAGCGCGATCCAGCGCGACAAGAAACTGCTCGAAGACTTCAAGATCGACGGCGTGCCGACGCTGGCCGTGCAGGGCAAGTACGAAACGGGTCCGGCGCAGACCAACAGCCTGCCGGGCACGATCCAGGTACTCGACTACCTGGTTGCGCAGGTTCGCGCCAAGAAGATGTAATTCGGTTCGCACGCGCCGCATGAATTCACCATTGAAGGTTTTCATCACCGGCGCGTCCAGCGGTATCGGCGAAGCGCTCGCCGCCGACTATGCGCGGCGCGGCGCGATTCTCGGCCTCGTCGCCCGTCGGGGCGACACGCTCGCCGCCTTCCAGCAGTCCCATCCCCAGAACGCAATCTCCGTGTATTCCGTCGATGTCCGGGATGCGGAGGCACTCGCGCAGGCCGCGCAGCAGTTCATCGCCGAGCACGGCTGCCCCGACATCGTGATCGCGAATGCGGGCATCAGCCGCGGCGCCGTCACGGGCCACGGCGATCTGCAAACGTTTCGCGACGTGATGGACGTCAACTACTTCGGCATGGTCGCGACCTTCGAGCCGTTCGCGCAAGCAATGGTCGATGCGCGCAAGGGCGCTCTCGTCGGTATTGCGAGCGTCGCCGGAGTGCGGGGGTTGCCGGGTTCGGGCGCCTATAGCGCGTCGAAATCGGCGGCGGCGAAGTATCTGGAAGCGCTGCGCGTCGAGATGCGGCCGTTCGGCGTGTCGGTGGTGACGATCGCGCCGGGCTATATCCGCACCCCGATGACGGCGCACAATCCGTACGCGATGCCCTTCCTGATGGATGCGGACCGCTTCGCCGCAAAAGTCGCCGATGCGATCGCGCACAAAAAACGCTTTGCGACCTTCCCGTGGCAGATGCGCCTCGTGTCGATGCTGCTGCACGTCGCGCCTCGCTGGCTGTACGACGCCGTCTTCGAAAAGGCTCCGCGCAAGCCGCGCGCAGCGCAGTAGAGCATGCGCACGCGTGTCTTCGATGCAGCCGGTGTCGAGCACGCGAAAGCGGAACGCGGTGCGCGCATCGTGTCGCTGGTGCCGAGCATCACCGAACTTCTCTTTGCCTTGAAGCTGGATGCGCAGATCGTCGGGCGCACGGGTTTTTGCGTGCATCCGCGCGACAAGGTGCGCCGTGTGCCAAAAGTCGGCGGTACGAAAGCCGTGAAGATCGACGCCGTGCGCGCGCTGCAACCCACACATGTCATCGTGAATATCGACGAGAACGAGCGCGAAACTGTCGAACAGTTGCGCGAGTTCGTGCCGCATGTCGTCGTCACGCACCCCTTCACGCCCGAGGACAACTTCGCGCTGTACGCGCTGCTCGGCGCGATTTTCGATCGCGACGACGAAGCGCGCGCGTTGGGCGTCCAGCTTCAGACGCAACTGGATGCATGCGCATCGCGCGAATGGCCGCAGCAAACCGTGCTGTACGCAATCTGGCGCGAGCCGTGGATGACCGTCGCGCGCGACACCTATATCTCGGCGATGCTGCGCCTCGTGAACTGGCAGACGCTGCCCGATGTGCGCGGCGGCGCAACGGGCGCGGCGCGGTATCCTTCGTTCGATCTGGACGCCGCGTGGCTCGCTCAGGCCGACCGCGTGCTGCTGTCGAGCGAGCCGTATCGCTTCACCCAGCAACATTGCGACGCTCTCTCGCAGGATGCACGCCTCGCGGGCAAACGGATCGGGCTGATCGACGGCGAGCAGGTGTCGTGGTACGGCTCGCGCGCGATCGACGGCATCGCGTATCTTCTGGACTACGCCAGCCGTTAGCGCGTATCCGCCGCCATATGGATATGCAGATTCAATTGTTGTCGCTGCTGAAAGCGTTCGATAAGCTTGCGCCAGAGCCGGCGAGACGCGCAGCACCGCAGTCACGTACGCCTGCACCGAAACCGTATCAGAATCAGTTTGCGTGAAAGCACCCGCCCGGAGCGCGCGTCGTGAGCAGCCAACGCACGACGCCGCCCCGCCACGAACAATTCGAAATCCCGGGAGATCTTATGCGTTTCAAGTTGCTTGCCGCCGCCGCGGCGCTGACGGCCCTCGCCACCGTGCCCGCGCTGGCCGTTGCGAAGCCGCTCACCGTTTGCACGGAATCGAGCCCGGACGGCTTCGACGTCGTCCAGTACAACTCACTCGTCACGACCAACGCATCGGCGGATGTGATTTTCAATTCGCTCGTGTCGTACGACGAAGCGGCGAAGAAAGTCGTGCCGTCGCTCGCCGACAAGTGGGATGTGAGCACCGACGGCCTCACGTACACGTTCCATCTGCGTCCGAACGTGCAGTTCCAGACCACCGACTATTTCAAGCCCACGCGCGCGCTGAACGCCGACGACGTCGTCTTCACGTTCAGCCGCATGCTCGACGACAACAACCCGTGGCACAAGGTTGCGGGCGCGAGCGGCTTTCCGCACGCGCAGTCGATGGGTCTCGTGAAGCTGATCAAGGCGGTGTCGAAGGTCGACGACAACACGGTGAAGTTCGAACTGAACGAGCCGAACGCGACCTTCGTGTCGATCCTGACGATGGGCTTCGCGTCGATCTATTCGGCCGAATACGCGGACCAGTTGCTGAAGGCGGGCAAACAGGCCGACCTGAACGCGAAGCCTATCGGCACGGGCCCGTTCGTGCTGAAGGGCTACACGAAGGATTCGATCATCCGCTATGACGTGAACCCGTCGTACTGGGGCGCGAAGCCGAAGATCGACCGTCTGATCTACGCGATCACGCCCGATGCCGCCGTGCGCGCGCAAAAGGTGAAGGCGGGCGAATGCCAGATCGCGCTGTCGCCGAAACCGCAGGATGTCGCCGACGCAAAGCAGGACAAATCGCTCGCCGTCGTGCAGACGCCCGCGTTCATGACGGCGTTCGTCGCGCTGAACACGCAGAAGAAGCCGCTCGATAATCAAAAGGTGCGCGCGGCGCTGAACATGGCGTTCGATCGCACGTCGTACCTGAAAGCCGTGTTCGACAACACGGCAACGCCTGCCACCAATCCGTATCCGCCGAATACCTGGAGCTACGACAAGGCCGTCAAGCCGTGGCCGTACGACGCGGAGAAGGCGAAGAAACTGCTCGCCGAAGCGGGCTACCCGAACGGCTTCGAAACGACGATCTGGGTACGGCCGAACGGCAGCGTGCTGAATCCGAATCCGAAGGCCGGGGCGGAAATGCTGCAGGCGGACTTCGCGAAAATCGGCGTGAAGGCCGAGGTGAAAGTGATCGAATGGGGCGAATTGATCAAGCAGGCCAAGCAGGGACAGCACGACACGCTGTTCATGGGCTGGGCCGGCGACAACGGCGACCCCGACAACTATCTGTCGCCGCTGTTCAGCTGCAATGCGGTGAAGTCAGGGATCAACTTCGCGCGGTATTGCGACCCCGAACTCGACAAGCTGATCGCGCAAGGCAAGGAGACGGCGGATCAGGGCAAGCGCACGAAAGCGTATGAAGCTGCGCAGCAGATCATTCACGATGCCGCGCTGTGGATTCCGCTCGGTTATCCGACCGCGGCGGCGATCACGCGGACGAACGTGAGCGGGTATCACGTGAGCCCGTTTGGCCGCCAGAATTTTGGGGCGGTGGTGGTGCAGTAAGCGGCATTGCGCTTCACACCATGAAAAAAGCCCGGCCTGCGAGATGCGGCCGGGCTTTTTGTTTGGGGTAGTGAAGTGGCTCGGGCGCATCGCGTGCGCCGAATTTTTTCACCATAAAATCAAATTCAACCCGCGTTACTTCGCGTTTATGACGATTCGGGCAATTTCCAAGTTCTTCTGAGGTGTGTCTGCAAGGCACGCATTCATGCCCAGCCCGGACTCTCACCGCGTGATGCAAACGGCCTAGCTGACCTCGCCCTCGAACCGGATCACCCCGTCCTCCCCCAACACCCGCTTCAATTCCCCCTGAAGCCACAGCAGATGCAAATGCGCGAGCGCTTCGCCCATCGCAAACGTCATCTGATGAATATCGAGTTCCCGCCTGAACATGATGGGAACGATATCCGCCGCGCTACACGGTTTCTGGGCGCACGCTTCACGCACTTCCGCGAGCCGCGCCGCATGGTGATCGCGCAACTGTCCGATGCGCGTATGCAGCCCCCGAAACGGCTTGCCGTGGGAAGGCAGCACGAGCGTATCCGGCGCCATCGTTTCATAACGCCCAAGCGAACCGAGATACAGCGCCAGCGGATTGCCTTCCGGCTCGATGTCGAATACCGATACGTTCGTCGAAATGCGCGGCAACACCATATCGCCGGAAATCAGCACGTCGTCCGCTTCCGCGTGCAAGGCACAATGCTCCGGCGAATGACCGAAGCCCGTCACGACCCGCCACGTCCGCCCGCCGATCGACAGCGCATCGCCGTCGCGCATGCGCCGGTATTGCCCCGGCACGGCCGGCACGAGGTTCGCGTAATAACTCTTGCGGTTGCGCAGTTTGTCGAGCGACGCCTCGTCGCGCAGTCCATGCCGCGCGAAGTGCCGCGCCGCGCCCTCGCCGCCCGCGTTCGAGCCGTCGCCCGCCGCCATCACGCGGCCCAGCATGTACTCGCCGAGGGTGATCCACAGCCGCACGTTCCAGCGCTTCTTCTCGCCGCCCTCGCACAGCCAGTCCGCGAGCCCGAGGTGATCCGGATGACAATGCGTGACGATCACGCGCAGCACGGGCAGGCCTTCGAGCGCCGTGTCGAATAGCGTTTCCCAGTTCGCCTTGATCTCGTCCGAAGCGATCCCGCAATCGACGATCGTCCAGCCCTTCTGCCCGTCGATTTCGTCGCGCAGCAGCCAGAGGTTGATGTGGTTCAGCGCGAACGGCAACGGCATGCGCAGCCAGTAAACGCCCGGCGCGACTTCCTGCGTCGTGCCGGCGGCGGGCATCTGGTCCGCGAATGGATAGTCGAGTTGGTGTTCGAGAACATTCATCGTGGGGTTTCCTTCGTCGGCGGCACGGTCGGTTACATGAAGCGGCCATGCGCGTGGTTGCGCTTTGTTCAGGTTGACGATAACGTAAACGTCGATTCTAGCGTTCAATCCGTTTTTGTGCCCGGCCCGTCTGAACCGATCGGACAGATCGGACCGACCGGACAGGCCGACCCAGACCCAACGATGAACACCCAATACACGATTACCGAACTGGCCCGCGAATTCGACGTGACGCCGCGCGCGATCCGCTTTTACGAGGACCAGGGTTTACTCTCACCGAGCCGCGAGGGCTCGAGCGGATTGCGCCGCGTGTACTCGGGCCGCGACCGCACACGGCTGCGGCTGACCTTGCGCGGCAAGCGGCTGGGGTTCACGTTGTCGGAAATTCGCGATCTGCTCGACCTGTACGATTCTCCGACGGACACCCAACCGCAGTTGCAGGCGTTCCTCGCGACGGTGGTCCGACATCGCGAAGTGCTGGAACGTCAGCGCGAAGACCTCAACGCGACGCTCGAAGATCTCGCCCAATACGAAGCGCAGGCGCGTGTGCTGCTCGAAAGCGGCACGCGTGGCGACGGCTACAGCGACGCAGAGAAACTCGCGCACGAAGACAGGAAGGCAAGCTGAAGAAAAATTCTGATCGGAAGATCGGACGCCAGACACGACAGTTGGCGCGGCGTTGCGTGAAGATGCGCCGAACGCCATGCAACATGCTTCAAACAGCCATGCGTCGGCGCCGTGCTCAAAAGGCCTGAAGGCGTCTCGCAAGCTCACGCGGGCGATACAATCGCAGGGGTCTTCACGACATTGAGCGAACACTGAGCGAATGCACGGTCGACATGAATCACTTTCCCAAACTGCTGTCGTCACAGATCGGCTTCGATGTCGCGGAGGCGCTACTCGCGGGGTTCGATCGACATTACCGGATCTTCCGTGAAGCGGCCGTCCACGCGAAAGACCTGTTCGAAGCCGCCGACTGGCACGGGCTGCAGAAGCTCGCGCGCGACCGGATCACATCGTATGACGAGCGCGTGCGCGAATGCATCGAACAGCTCGAGGACGAATACGACGCCGAGAGCATCGACGACGATGTGTGGCAGCAGATCAAGCTGCACTACATCGGCCTTCTGACGTCGCACCGCCAGCCCGAATGCGCCGAGACGTTCTTCAATTCGGTGTGCTGTCAGATACTGCATCGCTCGTACTTCAACAATGATTTCATCTTCGTGCGGCCTGCGATTTCGACCGAGTACATCGAGAACGACGAGCCGGCCGCGAAGCCGACGTATCGTGCGTATTACCCGGGCAGGGACGGTCTCGCCGCCACGCTGGAACGCATCGTCACGAATTTCCAGCTGAACCCGCCGTTCGAAAACCTGACGCGCGACGTCGAATGCGTGATCCAGGCACTGCACGACAATTTCGGCCCCTTCAACGAAGCGCCGAATTTCCAGATTCACGTGCTGTCGTCGCTGTTCTTCCGCAACAAGGCGGCGTATGTCATCGGGCGCATCATCAACGGCGACACGATGGTGCCGTTCGCATTGCCGATCCATCACGTGAAGCCGGGCCTGCTCGCGCTCGATGCGCTGCTGTGCAAGCGCGACCAGTTGCTGATCATCTTCAGCTTCGCGCATTCGTACTTCCTCGTCGATATGGAAGTGCCGTCCGCGTATGTGGCGTTCCTCGGCAGCATTCTTTTGGGCAAACCGAAGGCGGAGATTTATACGTCGGTGGGCTTGCAGAAGCAGGGCAAGAATCTCTTCTATCGCGATCTGCTACAGCATCTGAAGCATTCGAGCGACCAGTTCATCATCGCGCCCGGGATCAAGGGCATGGTGATGCTCGTGTTCACGCTGCCGTCGTTTCCCTACGTGTTCAAGCTGATCAAAGATTCATTCCCGCCGCCGAAGGAAACGACGCGCGAACAGGTATTGGGCAAGTATCAGCTCGTCAAACGCCATGACCGTCTGGGTCGCATGGCCGACACGCTCGAATATTCGAGCGTCGCACTGCCGCTGTCGAGGCTCGATCACGCGCTCATTCGCGAGCTCGAAAAGGACGCGCCGTCGATGCTCGAATACGAAGGCGACAATCTCGTCATCAGGCATCTGTATATCGAGCGGCGCATGGTGCCGCTGAACATTTTCCTGCAGAACGGCACCGATGCCGACGTCGAGCACGGCATCCGCGAGTACGGCAACGCGGTGAAAGAACTGATGCAGGCCAACATCTTTCCCGGCGACATGCTGTACAAGAACTTCGGCGTCACGCGGCACGGGCGCGTCGTCTTCTACGACTACGACGAGATCGAATATCTCACCGATTGCAACGTGCGCGCCGTGCCGCCGCCGCGCAACGAGGAAGACGAAATGTCGGGCGAGCCGTGGTACACGGTCGGTCCGCACGACATTTTTCCGGAGACGTACAACACGTTTTTGCTCGGCGACACGCGCGTGCGCGAATATTTCCTCAAGCATCACGCGGATTTCTTCGACCCGGCGCTCTGGCAAAAGCACAAGGATCACATCCTTCGCGGCGAGTTGCCCGACTTCTATCCGTACGACGGCAGCCTCCGGTTTTCCGTGCGCTATCCGGAACGGTTCGCGGCGGATCAGAATCACGCCGCCAATGCATCTACCCCGCCGACGGTGCGCGTAGCATGAAAGCGCGCGCCGTCCACGATTGAACAACATCAAACAACCAGATTTACGTCGGAACGAATCATGACTATGAACGCCTCTGCTACTGAACATCCCCTCGCCCATCTGTTCGCGAACAACGATGCATGGGTCTCGCACAAGCTCGAAGAGGACCCTGAGTTTTTCTCGCGGCTCGCGCATCAGCAGGCGCCCGAGTATCTGTGGATCGGTTGCGCGGATTCGCGCGTGCCCGCCAACGAGATCATCGGCCTGCCGCCGGGTGAAGTGTTCGTTCACCGCAATATCGCCAACGTCGTCGTGCACTCGGACCTCAACTGCCTGTCCGTGGTCCAGTTCGCCGTCGATCTGTTGAAGATCAAGCACATCATGGTAGTCGGCCACTACGGCTGCTCGGGCGTCGGCGCGGCGCTGCACGGCCGGCGCGTCGGTCTCGCCGACAACTGGCTGCATCACGTGCAGGACGTGCGCTCGAAGCACGCCGCGCTGCTCGAGCAATGGCCGATGGGCGAAGCGCGGCATCGCCGCCTGGTCGAACTGAACACGATCGAACAGGTCGTCAACGTGTGCCGCACGACGATCATCAACGACGCATGGGCGCGTGGCCAGGACCTCACCATCCACGGTTGGGTGTATGGCGTGCATGACGGCCGCGTGCGCGATCTCGGCATGACGGTCAAAGATCCGTCGAAGCTGGAGGAGACTTACACCAGCTGCGTCAAGGCCGTTTCCGCGAGCCGCGCGCACACGGCTGACAACGACGTGGTCGCCGCCGACGCCGAAAAGCTCGGCGATGTGGCCGCGGTCGTTCACGGTGTTATCAAGGAGCTAAAACATGAGTGAGACAAGCAAGGACCCGATCGTCATCGTTTCCGTCGCGCGTACGCCGATGGCCGCGTTCCAAGGGGAGTTCGCGTCGCTGACGGCGCCGCAACTGGGCGCGATCGCGATCAAGGCGGCCGTCGAGCGCGCGGGACTCAAGCCGGAACAGGTCGAGGAAGCCGTGATGGGCTGCGTGCTGCCCGCGGGCCAGGGCCAGGCGCCCGCGCGCCAGGCGGCGCTCGGCGCAGGGCTGCCGCTATCGACGGGCTCGACGACGGTCAACAAGATGTGCGGCTCCGGCATGCGCGCCGCCATGTTCGCGCACGACATGCTCACGGCCGGCTCCGCCGACGTGATCGTCGCGGGTGGCATGGAGAGCATGACGAACGCGCCGTATCTGCTGCCGAAGGCGCGTGGCGGCATGCGCATGGGCCACGGCCAGGTGATGGACCACATGTTCCTCGACGGCCTCGAAGACGCCTACGAAAAGGGCCGTCTGATGGGCACATTCGCCGAAGAGTGCGCGGGCTCGTACGATTTCACGCGCGAGGCGCAGGACAAATTCGCCATCGAATCGCTGACGCGCGCGAAGCGCGCCAATGAAGACGGCTCGTTCGCATGGGAAATCGCGCCCGTGACGCTCGAAGGCAAGAAAGGCAGCGTGACGGTCGAGCGCGACGAACAACCTTTCAAGGCGAATCCCGACAAGATTCCGACGCTCAAGCCCGCGTTCAGCAAGACGGGCACGGTGACGGCCGCGAACTCGTCGTCGATCAGCGACGGTGCGGCCGCGCTCGTGATGATGCGTGAATCGACGGCGAACCGGCTCGGCGTGAAGCCGCTCGCGCGCGTCGTCGGCCATGCCACGTTTGCGCAGGAACCCGCGAAGTTCACCACGGCGCCCGTCGGCGCGATCCGCAAGCTGTTCGACAAGAACGGCTGGAAAGCGCAGGACGTCGATCTGTACGAAATCAACGAAGCATTCGCCGTGGTCACGATGGCCGCGATGAAAGAGCACGGCCTGCCGCACGACAAGGTCAACGTGAACGGCGGCGCGTGCGCGCTCGGCCACCCGATCGGCGCATCGGGCGCGCGCATCCTCGTCACGCTGATCGGCGCGCTGAAAAAGCGCGGCCTGAAACGCGGCGTCGCGAGCCTGTGCATCGGCGGCGGCGAAGCGACGGCGATGGGTGTCGAACTGGTCTGACGCATCGTTCGGATGGTGGCGCGCGGCGGCCCGCGCGCCACGAGACACGACAGGACATCTCATGAAGACAGTGTTGATCGTAGGCGCGTCGCGCGGCATCGGACGCGAGTTCGTGAAGCAGTATCGGCACGACGGCTGGCGTGTGCTCGCCACCGCGCGTGACGAGGCGTCGCTGGGCGAGCTCGTCGCGCTCGGCGCCGAAGCGTTTTCGCTCGATGTCGCCGCGCCCGAGGACATTGCCGCGCTCGGCTGGAAGCTGGACGGCGAGCGGCTCGATGCGGCCGTGATCGTGTCGGGCGTGTACGGGCCGCAGACGGAAGGCGTGGAAACCGTCACCGCCGACGACTTCGACTTCGTGATGACGACCAACGTGCGCGGGCCGATGCAGCTGATCCCCGTTCTGCTGCCGCTCGTCGAGGACGCACGCGGCGTGCTGGCCGTGCTGTCGAGCCGGATGGGCAGCATCGGCGAGACGACGGGCACGACGGGCTGGCTGTATCGTGCGAGCAAGGCGGCGCTCAACGACGTGCTGAAGGTGACGTCGCTGCAGACGCGCCACGCGACCTGCGTGTCGCTGCATCCGGGCTGGGTGCGCACCGACATGGGCGGCGCATCGGCTGCCCTCGATCCCGCCCATAGCGTGCGCGGCATGCGCGAAGTGCTGGCGCAGGCGGCCAGCACGCCGCATCTCTTTCACGGCCGGTTCTTCCAGTACGACGGCACGGCGATCGACTGGTAACGGCAAACAACACACGAATAATCAGGAGACACCCGCATGTTGCTCGATCAGGACCACCTGATGATCCGCGACGCGGTACGCACTTTCGTGCGCGATGCCGTGACGCCGAATGCGGCGCGATGGGACCGCGAGCGCACGTTTCCCGCCGACGTGCATCGCCAGCTCGCCGAACTCGGCGCGTACGGCGTGCTCGTGCCGGAGGAATACGGCGGCGCCGGGCTCGATGCGCTCGCGCTCGCGCTGATACTCGAAGAGATCGCGGCGGGCGACGGTGGCACGTCGACGGCGATTTCCGTCAACAACTGCCCCGTCTGCAGCATTCTTCTGGCGTACGGCAACGAGCAGCAAAAACGCGACTGGCTCACGCCGCTCGCGCGCGGCGAGATGCTCGGCGCGTTCTGCCTCACCGAACCGCAGGCGGGCTCCGATGCCTCGGCATTGCGCACCACGGCTACCCGCGACGGCGACTGCTACGTGCTCAACGGCGTCAAGCAGTTCATCACGAGCGGCAAGAACGGCAATGTCGCAATCGTGATGGCCGTCACGGACAAAAGCGCCGGCAAGCGCGGCATCAGCGCGTTCATCGTGCCGACGGACACGCCCGGTTATGTCGTCGCGCGGTTAGAGGAAAAACTCGGGCAGCATTCGTCCGATACCGCGCAGATCGTCTTCGACAATTGCCGCGTGCCGGCCGCGAACCTGATCGGCGCGGAAGGCGAAGGCTACCGGATCGCGCTGTCGGGGCTCGAAGGCGGGCGTATCGGCATTGCTGCGCAGAGCGTCGGCATGGCGCGCGCGGCGCTCGAAGCGGCCCTCGCTTACGCAAAGGAGCGCGAAAGCTTCGGGCAGACGCTCTTCGCGCACCAGGCCGTGCAATTCCGTCTCGCCGACATGGCGACGCAACTCGAAGCGGCGCGCCAGTTGATCTGGCACGCGGCGTCGCTGAAGGACGCGGGCCGGCCATGTCTGACGGAAGCGGCCATGGCCAAACTGTTCGCCTCCGAGGCTGCGGAGCGCATCTGTTCGGCCGCGCTGCAGATTCACGGCGGCTACGGCTATCTGAGCGACTTTCCCGTCGAACGCATTTATCGCGATGTTCGCGTCTGCCAGATCTACGAAGGCACGAGCGATATCCAAAAGATTCTCATCGCACGCGGACTGAGCTGAACCCTTCTCAATCTTTCATGACGGCATCAATACAACAACGTCCCACCGATTGCCCTTGCGGCGGCGCCGCGCCGAACCGGCGTGATTCGGACAAGCCGCCGCGGTTCGCGGATTGCTGCGGCCGGTTCATCGACGGCGGCGCGGCCGCGCCGACTGCGCTCGAATTGATGCGCTCCCGCTATAGCGCCTACGTGCTCGGCGAATCCCAATATTTGCGCGAAACGTGGGCGCCGCAAACCTGCCCCGCCGATCTCGACGTCGACCCCAGCGCCGCCGACGCACCCCGCTGGCTAGGTCTGCAGATCAAACGCTTCACGCCGCTCGACGCCACGCACGCCGAAGTGGAATTCGTCGCGCGCTACAAAGTGGGTGGGCGGGCGCATCGGCTGCACGAATCCAGCCGCTTCAGCAGAGGGGAAGACGGGCATTGGCGTTACGTCGATGGCGATGTAAGCGATCGCTGACGCCCGTATTCCGGTTGCGCTGCAACAACGTATCAAGCCTCCCTTACACTTCTCAAATAAGGGACATTTCTGTAAGAAAATCAACGTGTTGGGCGCGCGCCACGTCCCTCAATTACCCATTCTTTCCGAATCGCCGCTGAAACCCGCTCCGAACGGCGCCGTGCACATCCGACAAAAGGAAATTCGTGCCGCAAGGGGTTTGTACTGAATTGCACAAATATAAATTGTCGTGCCAGGATGAGCCTCACAGATGTTGCAGCGCTCCGTAGCGAGGTGGCGGTCCACCGCTCCCGCAGGATGTCCAGACGCACCGCCTGCTGACTCTTCAGCGGGCACGCGATCAGGGGCATCGCGAGGCGCTCAATTCGACGCGTGGGGTCGCGTCGACCGGGTTCGGTTCATTCCAATGCGGTCTTGATCTATCTAAGTGCGTGTCCACGCACCGTACGATATTTTTGACCCATGTTTTGGTGTGTCACCGTACCGAAATCCGTTCTACGGGGAACCGTAGAGAAGGTTCAGGCGTTTTTGAGAGCAGGTGTTGCGGATGGTGTTCAGCAAAGTTCTGACGGTATGTGCGATCTCGGCGGCCTTCGTGGCGAGCGCCGTGACGACCGCGCACGCGGACCCGCTCGCGGACGTCGAAGGCGGCCCGCTCGGCCGCGCCCAGGTGCAACGCCTCGCGCTCGATGAAGATGGCTATCTGCCCGTCGTCAAGCTGAGCGAACAGATCGTCCGCATTCCCGTCGCCGCCGACGGCGATGTCACCCTCGAAACGACCATCTACAAGCCCGAAGGTCCGGGCCCGTTCCCGATGGTCGTGTTCAACCACGGCAAGATTCACGGCGATCCGCGCATGCAGACGCGTAGCGATCCCGTCTCGCTGGCGCGCGAATTCGTGCGCCGCGGCTACGTCGTGGTCGCACCGAACCGCCAGGGCTTTGCCGATTCGGGCGGCACCTATGTACAGGACGGCTGCGACGTAACGCGCAACGGCATGAGCCAGGCCGCCGACGTCGCGACGACCGTCGACTATATGTCGAAGCAAAGCTATGTGGACGCGAAGCACATCGTCGTGGCGGGCACCTCGCATGGCGGCCTCGCGACGATTGCCTACGGCACGAACGCCGCGTCCGGCGTGCGCGGGCTGATCAATTTCTCCGGCGGCCTGCGCCAGGACGCCTGCACCGACTGGCAAGGCAATCTGACGCACGCCTTCGGCACGTACGGCGAAAAGACACGTGTGCCGTCGCTGTGGCTGTACGGCGACAACGACTCGATCTGGCCGTCCACACTCGTTTCGAAGATGTACGCGGCATATACCGATAACGCGCAGGGCAAGGGCGCGACGGCGAAAATGGTCGATTTCGGTTCGTACAAGAATGACGCTCACCGTCTGGTCGGCGATCGCGACGGCGTGCAGGTCTGGTGGCCGTCCGTCGAAGCGTTCCTTGCGCGCGTCGGCATGCCGACAGGTGTCCAGTATCGCGTCGCCGAGCCGACGCAACCGAAGGCGACGCATTTCGCGTCGATCGACGCCGTCGACTCCGTGCCTTTCGTGGACGAAGCGGGCCGCGCAGGCTATCGCAACTTCCTGCATCAGTATCCGAGCCGCGCGTTCGCCGTGTCCGATTCGGGCGCGTGGTCGTGGGCGGAAGGCGGTGACGATCCGATGTCCGTGGCCGTCGCCAACTGCCAGAAGCAGAGCGCGGACCCGTGCCACCTGTACGCGGTCAACGACGCCGTCGTCTGGAAAGACGGCGCAACCCGAACGGCCGACGCCGACTCGCCTTCGAAGGACGGCAGCAAGCCCGCACTGGCTAGCCGCTGATTCCGTCTCCGCCCGTTGCGTGTAGCGCGACGGGCAAAACTTCCTGACTTCCGCCACTTTTCGAGCACGCGTCCCAGTTGCGTACGGCGTGCTTGCACAACCGCTCGCGCATGAACTGCGCGAAGCGCGTCATCGCCGCTTCGTGCCCCGCCGTCGGAACGAGCGAATCATCAAGCCTTTCGACCGATCGCCACGCTGGCCTGCGCAATCGTTGTCAGCCCGCCCTGCACATGCCGCCAGATCACACGCGCGCTTATCGAGCCACGCATCCGTCGCGCCTTAGACGCTCGCCCGCTGCACCTTCCCAGCACGCCCTACGCCGCATGCGTTCCCCGATACAGCACTGAAAACGCCGACATGCGGTCAGAATTTTTTCACAGGGGGCCCATGACTTTGCCGTCGTCATCTACGGCCATTTGCGGTCTTTGAAATCGAACGGTTGCGAGCTGTCGCGAACCACCAAAAATCGCACGCAGGTCCTTGAAAACAGGGCGTTTTCAGATAGTGCATCGCAGCGGAGTTCGCGCTAATCTCACCTCCTCTGTCGCAAAAAAGGCGTGCTGCGGAGGCACTGCAAGCCTTTGCAGCACATCGTCGCGGCAGCCAATCCGACGCACGGAAAACGCCCGCAGTCGCCGTCTCCGGCGCGCTGCCAGTCACGCTTCCCGTCGATGGATTTCAGGTGGACCTCAACCGTCCCGATTCGCCAGCAGCATTTGCATGACCGACACGCAAGACGCGCCGCACCGCCAACGCCCGCGCCCTGCCCGGTTCATGTCCGGAGCAGTTTTGAATACACAGGCAAACGAAGACTGGATCGCCCGCAGCCTGCGCGCTGTGTGGCATCCCTGTACGCAGATGAAGCATCACGAGCGCTATCCGCTCGTGGCCGTATCGCGCGGCGCCGGCGCGTGGCTTTACGACCGCGCCGGACACCGCTATCTCGACGCGATCAGTTCGTGGTGGGTAAATCTGTTCGGCCACGCAAACCCGCGCATCAACGCGGCGCTGAAAGATCAGCTCGACACGCTGGAACACGCGATGCTTGCCGGTTGCACGCATGAGCCCGCAATCGAACTCGCCGAACGTTTGAGCGCGCTCACGCAGAACACGCTCGGTCACGCATTCTTCGCGTCGGACGGCGCGTCGGCCGTCGAAATCGCGCTGAAGATGAGCTTCCATTCGTGGCGCAACCGCGGCTACGACTTCAAGCGCGAGTTCGTCTGCGTCGCGAACAGCTACCACGGCGAAACGATTGGCGCGCTCGGCGTCACCGACGTCGCGCTGTTCAAGGACGCCTACGATCCGCTGATCCGCAATGCGCATGTCGTCGCGTCACCCGACGCCCGTTTCGCGCGCGAAGGCGAAACGGCCGCCGACGTCGCGCAGCGCGCGCTCGCCGACGTGCGCTCGCTGTTCGAATCGCGTGCCGACAACATCGCCGCGTTGATCGTCGAGCCGCTCGTGCAATGCGCGGCGGGCATGTCGATGCACGACGCGTCGTATATAGCAGGCTTGCGCGCGCTCTGCGACCGCTACGGCGTTCATCTGATCGCCGACGAGATCGCCGTCGGCTGCGGACGCACGGGCACGTTCTTCGCCTGCGAACAGGCCGGCGTGTGGCCGGATTTCCTGTGTCTGTCGAAGGGCATCAGCGGCGGCTATCTGCCGCTGTCGATCGTACTGTCGCGCGACGAGATCTTCGCCGCCTTCTACGACGACGACACCACGCGCGGCTTTCTGCATTCGCATTCGTACACGGGCAACCCGCTCGCGTGCCGCGCGGCGCTCGCCACGCTCGACCTGTTTGGAAGCGACAACGTGCTCGCCGCGAACGAGAAGAAATCGGCGGCACTGCGCGCCGCGCTCGAACCGCTCGCGCAACACGCGCAGGTACGCAATCTGCGCCAGCGCGGCACGATCATCGCGTTCGATGCTGTCATCGACGATACCCATGCCGCGAAGACCTTCTCGCGCCGCTTCTTCGAGAACGCATTGCAGCGGGAATTGCTGCTGCGCCCGATCGGCACGACGGTGTACCTGATGCCGCCGTACATTCTCGACGACGAAGAAATCGCGCTGCTGGCCGAACGCACGCGCGCCACCTTCGATGCGACATTGACGGAGGCGCGCTGATGCACTTGCTCGAAACACTAGAACAAGACTTGCAGGACATCGACGCACGCGGCCTGCGCCGCCGCCGCCGCACGGTCGACTCGCCGTGCTCCGCGCATATGACCGTCGACGGCCGCAACATCATCGGCTTTGCGAGCAACGACTATCTGGGTCTCGCCGCGCACCCGCTGCTGGTCGCGGCGATTGCGGAAGGCGCGCGCCGCTACGGCGCGGGCAGCGGCGGCTCGCATCTGCTCGGCGGCCATTCGCGCGCGCACGCGCAACTCGAAGACGATCTCGCCAAATTTGCGGGCGGCTTCATCGACAATCCGCGCGCGCTGTATTTCAGCACCGGCTATATGGCGAATCTCGCGACGCTCACGGCGCTCGCGGGCCGTGGCACCACGCTGTTCTCCGATGCGCTCAATCACGCATCGCTGATCGACGGCGCGCGGCTGTCGCGCGCCGACATCCAGATCTATCCGCACGGGAATGCCGAAGCGTTGAGCGCGATGCTCGAAGCGTCGGAGGCCGCGGTAAAGCTGATCGTCACCGACACCGTCTTCAGCATGGACGGCGATATCGCACCGCTCGCGCGTCTTCTCGAACTTGCGGAACGGCACGGCGCATGGCTCGTCGTCGACGATGCGCACGGCTTCGGCGTGCTCGGCCCGCAAGGTCGCGGCGCGATCGCAGAGGCGGCGTTGCGCTCGCCGCATCTGATCTCCATCGGCACGCTCGGCAAGGCGGCGGGCGTGTCCGGCGCGTTCGTCGTCGCGCACGAAACGGTGATCGAATGGCTGGTGCAGCGCGCGCGTCCGTATATCTTCACGACGGCATCGGTGCCGTCGGCGGCACATGCCGTGTCGGCGAGCCTGCGCATCATCGGCGGCGACGAGGGCGAGCATCGGCGCGCGCATCTGCGCGCGCTGATTGGCCGCACGCGCGAGATGATGAAGCGCACGCCGTGGCTGCCCGTCGATTCGCATACCGCCGTGCAGCCGCTCATCATCGGTTCGAACGAGGCGACGCTCGACATTGCCGCTGCGCTCGATCGCGCGAATCTGTGGGTGCCCGCGATCCGTCCGCCGACCGTGCCCGAAGGCACGTCGCGCCTGCGCATTTCGCTGTCCGCTGCGCATTCGCACAACGATCTCGACCTGCTCGAAAGCGCGCTGATGAAGACTGCGGAGGCGGCCGTATGAGCAACGCACTGTCCCTCTTCGTCACGGGCACCGATACGGAAATCGGCAAGACCCTGGTTTCGGCAGCGCTGTTGCGCGGTTTCGCGCGCGAAGGACTGCGCGCGACCGCGATGAAGCCGATCGCGGCGGGCGCGTCGCTGGTGGACGGCGTGCTGCACAACGAAGACGCCGATCAGCTCGACGCAGCCGCCAATGTGCTGCTGCCGCCCGAGATTCGCACGCCGTTCATGCTAAGGGAACCGGCAGCGCCGCATATTGCCGCCGCGCTCGACAACGTGGTGCTGGACATGACGCGTATCGTCGACGCGCATGGCGCGGCGCTGCAAATGGCCGATGTCGTCGTCGTGGAAGGCGTCGGTGGCTTTCGCGTGCCGCTCACCGACGCGCACGACACCGCCGATCTCGCGTTCGCATTGAATCTGCCCGTGGTGCTGGTCGTCGGCATGCGGCTGGGCTGCATCAGTCATGCGCTGCTGACGGCGGAAGCGATCGCCGCGCGCGGCCTGACGATTGCCGGTTGGGTCGCGAACCGCGTCGACCCGTCGATGCTGTTCCCCGACGAAAACATCGCGGCGCTACGCGACCGGCTCGACCGGCAGTACGGCGCGCCGTTGCTTGGCATCGTGCCGCATCTGAGCCCTGCGTCGGCGGATATCGCCGCGACGCATCTGGACACCAACCGGCTGTTGCAGACGCTGCGTGCCGCGCAGCGCTAGCCGCACGCGGTTTGCCTCTCGCCAGCCAAACGCCTTCAAAAAATCAGATCATCGAGGATCGATCCCATGAGCCATATCACTACCGCTGCACTGCCCGTCACGCCTTCGCAGGCCGCCGCCGCTGCCGATGCCGCCGCCGCGCGCTGGCGCGTCGCCGACGTCGTCGCGTTGTACGAACTGCCGTTCAACGACCTGCTGTTCCGCGCGCAACAGGTGCATCGCGAGCATTTCGACGCGAACACCGTGCAACTGTCCACGCTGCTGTCGATCAAGACGGGCGGGTGCGAGGAAGACTGCGCGTACTGTCCGCAATCGGTGCATCACGACACGGGGCTGAAGGCCGAAAAGCTGATGGATGTCGAAGACGTGCTGGCCGCTGCGCAAGTCGCCAAGCAAAACGGCGCGACGCGTTTCTGCATGGGCGCGGCATGGCGCAATCCGAAGGACCGGCATCTCGAACCGATCAAGGACATGATTCGCGGCGTGAAGGCGATGGGTCTCGAAACCTGCGTGACGCTCGGCATGCTCGAAACGCACCAGGCGCAGAGTCTGCGCGACGCGGGTCTCGACTACTACAACCATAACCTCGACACGTCGCCCGAGTTCTACGGCCAGATCATTTCGACGCGCACGTATCAGGACCGGCTCGAAACGCTCGAACGCGTGCGCGACGCGGGCATCAATGTGTGCTGCGGCGGCATCGTCGGCATGGGCGAGTCGCGCCGGGAACGCGCGGGGCTGATCGCGCAGCTCGCGAATATGGAGCCGTATCCGGAATCGGTGCCCATCAACAATCTGGTGCAGGTGGAAGGCACGCCGCTCACGGGTACGGAAGCGCTCGACCCGTTCGAGTTCGTGCGTTCGATCGCTGTCGCGCGTATTACGATGCCGCGCGCGATGGTGCGGCTGTCGGCTGGCCGCGAGCAGATGGATGAAGCGCTGCAGGCGTTGTGCTTTCTCGCGGGCGCGAACTCGATCTTTTATGGCGATCAGTTGCTGACTACGAGCAATCCGCAGGCGGAAGCCGACCGCAAGCTGTTGGAGCGCCTGGGTATTCGCGCGGAGGCCGCGCAGCAGATGCCGCTCGAGGGCGGGGGGCTGTGAGGGGTATTGAGGTTTTTTTGCCGCGTGGCGGGTGCGGTGGTCGATGCTGGCTGAATGATGTTTTGGGGCGTTAGAGGTTTGTCCTGCGCGGACGCTTGTTGGTGTTTTGCTTTTGCTTTTGCTTTTGCTTTCGCTGGCATCCGCGATTTGTTAGCGTGCTTCAGGCGTCGCCCCTGTGCGGGGCGGCACCTACTTTTCTTTG